>NZ_DBNHDN010000024.1:0-18188 GCF_057139185.1 Rudaea sp.
GGCTCTCCCGACACCGCTGGCGATGATGCCCGAATCGGCACGCCCGCAGGTGCGCCACCAGTGCGGCGCAAGGCTCGCCGACGAGGCGCGCGCCGCGTATGCGCAGGCAGGCGTCGAAGCGAGTGTCGAGCCGTTCATCGACGACATGGCGGCCGCCTATGCGTGGGCCGACTTCGTCGTCTGCCGTGCCGGCGCGCTGACGATTGCCGAGCTGTGCGCGGCCGGCATCGGCTCGCTGCTCGTGCCGTTTCCGTTCGCGGTGGACGATCACCAGACGCGCAACGCAATGTGGATGGTGGAGCACGGCGCGGCGCAATCGGTGCAGGAAAGCAAGGTCGACGCCTCGCCCCTGGGACCGGTTCTGCGCATCCGGGAACGTCGCGCATCGTTGTTGAAGGCAGCTGAAGCCGCGCGTGCCCTGGCCAAGCCGCTGGCCGCCGCGAACATCGCCGATATCTGCCTGCAGGTGGCATCCGCATGACTCCGCAGATCGCAGACACCCGCTCGGACTGGATCCGCGAGTCCTCGCGTCGCGTGCACTTCGTCGGCATCGGCGGCGCGGGCATGAGCGGCATTGCCGAGGTGCTGCACAACCTCGGCTACAAGGTCACCGGTTCGGACAAGGCCGATTCCGCGGTGACGCGGCACCTGTCCGCACTCGGCATCAAGATCCACAAGACACACAAGGCCGGCAACGTCGACAAGGCCGATGCGGTCGTCGTGTCGAGCGCGATCAAGGCCGACAATCCCGAGGTGCTTGCCGCGCGCGAACGCCGCCTGCCGGTGATGCCGCGCGCCGAGATGCTCGGCGAACTCATGCGCTTCCGCCGCGGCATCGCCGTCGCCGGCACGCACGGCAAGACGACGACGACGAGTCTCGTCGCCTCGGTGCTCGCCGAAGGCGGGCTCGATCCGACCTTCGTCATCGGCGGCCAGCTGCTCGCCGCGGCGACGCATGCGCGCCTCGGCACGGGCGACTACCTCGTCGCCGAGGCGGACGAGAGCGACGGTTCGTTCCTGATGCTCAATCCGGTGATCGCGATCGTCACCAACATCGACGCCGATCATCTCGAGAACTACGGTGGCGATTTCGCCCAGGTGAAGAAGGCGTTCGACGATTTCCTGCATCGTCTGCCGTTCTACGGCGTCGCCGTGCTCTGCATCGACGATGCCGAAGTCGCGAAACTCGCCGCAACGACGACGCGGCGCATGCTCACCTACGGCACGCACAAGAGCGCCGACGTGCGCGCGAGCCGCGTCACCCAGGACGGGGGACGCATGCGCTTCGATCTGCATCTGCCCGAGCAGAAGAAGCCGCTCGCAGTCACCCTCAATCTGCCGGGCCTGCACAACGTCAAGAACGCGCTCGCCGCGGCCGCGGTCGGCTGGCAGCTCGGCGTCGAGGCGAAGGTGATCGCGGCGGCGCTGGCGAATTTCCAGGGCGTCGGCCGGCGCTTCCAGATGCGCGGCGAGATCGCGCTGGGGGGCTCGGCAAAGAGCAAGGGCAAAGCCCTGCTCGTCGACGACTACGGCCACCATCCGCGCGAGCTTGCCGCGGTGTTTGCGGCGGCCCGCGGCGGCTGGCCTGCGCGCCGCCTCGTCGTCGCGTTCCAGCCGCACCGCTACACGCGCACGCGCGACCTGCTCGACGACTTCGCCAACGTGCTCAGCGAGGTCGACGTGCTCGTGCTGACCGAGGTCTATCCGGCCGGCGAGGCGCCGATCGCGGGCGCCGACGGCCGCGCGCTCGCGCGCGCGGTGCGCGCGCGCAACAAGGTCGTGCCGGTGCTGGTCGGGCATCCGCGCGAGTTGAAGAACATGCTGCCGGGCCTGCTGCGCGACGGCGATCTCGTCCTCGTCATGGGCGCGGGCGACATCGGCGCTGCGGTGGGCGAGCTGGCGGCGCTGGCTCCGGTCGAAGCGAAGAAATCCAGAAGTGGAAAAGTAAAGTGATGCGCATCATCGACGCAAAGCAGTTCGGCCGGGTCGCCGTGGTCATGGGCGGAGTCAGCGCGGAACGCGAGGTTTCGCTCGACTCCGGCCGCAACGTGCTCGCCGCGCTCAAGGCGCGCGGAGTCGATGCGCAGGCGATCGATGGCATCCCGGCGCTGCTCGATGCGCTGCGCGCGGGGCACTTCGCGCGCGTGTTCAACATCCTGCACGGCGGCGATGGCGAAGACGGCGTGCTGCAGGGTGCGCTCAAGTCGCTGCGCGTGCCGGTGACCGGTTCCGGCGTGCTCGGCTCGGCGCTGACCCTCGACAAGATCCGCACCAAGCAGGTCTGGCAGGCAGTCGGCCTGCCGACGCCACGCTATGTGCGTCATCGCGCCGGCGACAACATCGGTTGCGCGATCGACACGCTCGGAATGCCGGTGGTAGTCAAACCCTCGCATGAAGGCTCCAGCGTCGGCATCACGCGCGTGCGCCGCGAAACCGATCTGGCCGCGGCCGTGGAGCTGGCGACGCGCTACGACGGCGAGCTCGTCGTCGAGGAACTGATCGAAGGCGACGAGTTCACCGTCGGCGTCCTTCAAGGCGAAGCCCTGCCGTCGATCCGCATCGTGCCGAAGGGCGAGTTCTACGATTACCACGCCAAGTACGTTTCCGACGAAACGCAGTACATCTGCCCCGGTCTCGACGAGGCGGGCGAAAGCGAGATCCGCGATCTCGCCTTGCGTGCGTTCCAGGCGGCCGGCTGCTCCGGCTGGGGTCGCGTCGATGTCATGCGCGACCGCTCCGGCAAGTTCTTCCTGCTCGAAGTGAACACGACCCCGGGCATGACCAGCCACTCGCTCGTGCCGAAGGCCGCGCGCGCGATCGGCATCGAGTTCGAGGAGTTGGTGTGGCGGATTCTGGAGACGAGTTTTGATCGGGACTCGGGACTCGGGACTCGGCATCCGGAAAAGCCGGCTTCTGTCGAGTCCCGAATCCCGAGTCCCGAGTCCCGCGGCGATGCGGAGCCTCGCCCATGAACCGTACCGTCCTCACACTGTTCGCCTGGGTGATCGCGCTGAGCCTGATCGGCCTGCCGGTCGTCGGCGTGCTCAACGGCTGGTTCGCGCAGGAGCGCTGGCCGATCCGCAACCTGCAGGTCGAGGCCGAGTTCAACCACGTCGGCGCGGAACAGATCCGCGCGGTGACGAAGAACTACCTCGGCACCGGCTTCTTTGCGATCAAGCTCGACGACGTGCGCTCCGCGGTCGCGGCGCTGCCGTGGGTCGAGCGCGTCGAGGTGCGCAAGCGCTGGCCGGACACGCTGGAGATGCGTGTGCTCGAGCAGCAACCGTTCGCGCGCTGGGGCGACAAGCAACTGATCGGCCGCAACGGGTCGCTGTTTTCCGCGCCCGGCACCGAGACGATCCAGGGCCTGCCGCAACTTTCCGGCCCCGATGCGGCGCTTGCGGACGTGATCGACTTCTACCAGAAGACGCTGACCACGCTCAGCGGCAGCGGACTGGCGTTGGCCGGGGTCTCGCTGTCGGCGCGCGGCAGTTGGGCGATCAATCTGGTCGACGGCTCGGAGATCCTGCTCGGCCAGCGCGACATCGACGAGCACCTGCGGCGCTTCCTCGACGTGTTCCCGCGTCTGGCCGCCGGACGCGGCACGAACGTATTCGCGCGCGCCGACCTGCGCTACGCCAACGGCTTCGCGATCCGCTGGCTCGCGGCCGCGCCGGGCCCGCCCCCCAATCCAGACAAACCCGTCGCGCCGCCGAGGCCGCCGGCGCAGAGGTCCACATGAAGCACAAAGCGGAAAAATCCCTGATCGTCGGACTCGACGTCGGTACTTCGAAGGTCGTTGCGATCGTCGGCGAGTACGCGCCGGGCGAACCGGTCGAGATCATCGGCATCGGCTCGCACACCTCGCATGGCCTCAAGCGCGGCGTGGTCGTCGACATCGAATCGACCGTGCAGTCGATCCAGCGCGCGGTCGAGGAAGCCGAGCTGATGGCAGGTTGCGAGATTCGTTCGGTCTACGCCGGCATCTCGGGCAGCCATATCCTCGGCCGCAATTCGCACGGCACCGCGCCGATCCGCGAGCGCGAAGTCACCCAGGGCGACATCGACCACGTGCTCGACGCCGCCTGCGCCGTGGCGATCCCGGCCGACCAGCGCGTTCTTTACAAGGAGCCGCAGGAGTTCGTCATCGACGGCCAGGAGGACATCCGCCATCCGATCGGCATGAGCGGGGTGCGTCTGGAGGCGAACGTGCACATCGTCACCGGCGCGGTCAGCGCGGCGCAGAACATCACCAAATGCGTGAACCGCTGCGGCTTGCAGGTCGACGATCTGATTCCGGGTGCGATCGCATCGAGCAAGGCCATTCTCGTGCAGGACGAGCGCGAACTCGGCGTCTGCCTCGTCGACATCGGTGCCGGCACCACGGACATTTCCATCTTCACCCAGGGCGCGATCCGCCACACGGCGAGCCTGCCGATCGGCGGCGACCAGGTGACCAACGACATCGCCCAGGGCTTCCGCACGCCGACCGCGCATGCCGAAGAGATCAAGGTCAAATACGCCTGCGCGCTGGCCCAGCTCGCGCACGCGGAGGAGACGATCCAGGTGCCGAGCGTCGGCGACCGGCCGCCGCGGCGACTGGCGCGGCAGACGCTGGCCGAGTGGGTGCAACCGCGCTACGAAGAACTGTTCGGCATGGTCCAGGCGGAATTGCGCCGCTCGGGTTACGAGTCGCTGGTCGCGGCCGGCATCGTGCTGACCGGCGGCGGCGCCAAGATGGAAGGCGTGATCGAGCTGGCTGAAGAGGTGTTTCACCTGCCCGTGCGCGTGGGCCTGCCGCAGCACGTTACCGGTCTGGCCGACGTGGTCAGCAATCCCATCCACGCGACCGGCGTGGGCCTGCTGCTTTACGGCAGCCGTCAGGACGGCAGTTCGCGTACGCCCGGGAGTTCCGTCGCCGGCAACGTCGGCAACTTCTGGGGCAAGGTCAAGCATTGGGTGAAGGGAGAGTTTTAGCGCCCGATCCCGCATCGGAAGCAGGGACGAAGAGCAAGGCGGTGCGCACGGAGCGTGCCGCGGATCCGAAACGGATCCACTTCGCGATGGCACATGTGCCTGTCCGTCGCGGGGCCGGGGCGGCGCGGAGCGCTGCAGCCGGTGATCGATAACAACATCCAGCAACACACTACTAGCGGAGGTAAGGGAAATGTTCGAACTCGTGGAAAAACTCGCACCGAATGCGGTCATCAAGGTCATCGGCGTCGGCGGCGGCGGCGGCAACGCGGTCAGCCACATGGTCCAGTCCGCCATCGAAGGCGTCGACTTCGTCTGCGCGAACACCGATGCGCAGGCGCTGAAGAAAACCGGCGCAAAACTGACCCTGCAGCTCGGCGGCAACGTGACCAAAGGCCTGGGCGCGGGCGCGAACCCGGAAGTCGGCCGCCAGGCCGCGCTCGAAGACCGTGAGCGCATCGTCGAGCTGCTGCAGGGCGCCGACATGGTGTTCATCACGGCCGGCATGGGCGGTGGCACCGGCACCGGCGCGGCGCCGGTCGTGGCGCAGCTGGCCAAGGAGCTCGGCATTCTCACCGTGGCGGTGGTGACCAAGCCGTTCCCGTTCGAAGGCCGTCGCCGCATGCAGGTGGCGATGAAGGGCATCGAAGACCTTTCGCAGTACGTCGACTCGCTGATCACCGTGCCGAACGAGAAGCTGCTCAGCGTGCTCGGTCATGACGTGACCATGGTGTCGGCGCTGAAGTCGGCCGACGACGTGCTGCTCGGCGCGGTGCAGGGCATTTCCGACCTGATCACGCGTCCCGGCCTGATCAACGTCGACTTCGCCGACGTGCGCACGGTCATGTCCGAGATGGGCTTCGCGATGATGGGTACGGGCATCGCGCGCGGCGACGACCGCGCCGTGGCCGCGGCCGAGGCGGCGATCAACAATCCGCTGCTCGAGGACGTCAACCTGTCCGGCGCCTGCGGCATCCTCGTCAACGTCACTGCGGGTCCGAACCTGACCATGCGCGAGTTCGACGAAATCGGCCAGGTCGTCCACCAGTTCGCTTCCGAGGACGCGACCGTGGTCATCGGCACGGCGATCGACCAGGAAATGCAGGACAACGTCCGCGTCACCGTCGTCGCCACGGGGCTCAACCGCAACGCGGCACGCCAGCATGCGCGTCGCGAGGAGCCGATGGTTGCCGCGCGCCCGCATCTGGTCAAGCGCACCGGCACCGACAATATGCCGGTGTACGACGACTACATCCAGCCGGTGCGTACCTCGCCGTCGCGCACCGTGGCCGCGGTGGCGGAGGCGGCGCCGATGGCCGATACCCAGGTGGATTACCTCGACATTCCGGCATTCCTGCGTCGTCAGGCGGACTGAAAAAGGCGGTGCGTCTTGCGGCGAAGGATGCCGGCAGACAGGGCCTGCCTCCGCGGCCCCGGGCTTCGTTGCGCGACGGCACAGTCGCGTAACGAATCCTTAACGGGATTCCGTGAGCGTCGGCTGACAGGGCCCGACGCTGGTACCATCTCGCGAAAGATGTATCCGCATATGTTGCGTCAACGCAACACCCGTAGGATTTTTCACACTGTTTTACTTTGCGCGGCAAAGTCGGTGTGTTAGGATTCCTGCCGTTTTTGTCCGCTCCTGCCCCAGGGGTCATAAGAAAAATGATCAAACAACGTACGCTCAAAAATGTCATCCGGGCGACGGGTGTTGGTCTGCATACGGGCGAAAAGGTTTACATGACGCTGCGTCCTGCGGCTGTCGACACCGGCATCGTGTTTCGCCGCGTGGACCTTGCGCAGCCGATGGAGATCCGCTCCCGCAGCGAAAACATCGGCGATACGCGTTTGTCCAGCACCCTGGTCAAGGACGGCGTGCGCATCGCGACCATCGAGCACCTGCTTTCCGCTTTTGCCGGCCTCGGCATCGACAATGCCTACGTCGACCTGTCCGCACCCGAAGTGCCGATCATGGACGGCAGCGCCGGGCCGTTCGTCTTCCTGCTGCAGTCGGCGGGGATCGAGGAACAGGCCGCGGCCAAGCGCTTCGTCCGCATCAAGAAGCCGGTCGTCGTGCGCGAAGGCGACAAATGGGCGCGCTTCGAGCCGTTCGACGGTTTCAAGGTCGGCTTCTCGATCGATTTCGACCATCCGATCTTCACCCGCCGTACCTCCAAGGCCGAGATCGACTTCTCGACGACCTCGTTCGTCAAGGAAGTTTCGCGTGCGCGCACCTTCGGCTTCATGCGCGACATCGAAATGCTGCGCGAGAAGAACCTCGCCCTCGGCGGCTCGATGGACAACGCGATCGTGCTTGACGACTACCGCGTGCTCAACGAAGACGGCCTGCGCTACGAGGACGAGTTCGTCAAACACAAGATTCTCGACGCGATCGGCGACCTGTACCTGCTGGGCCACAGCCTCATCGGCGCGTTCTACGGCCACAAGTCCGGCCACGAATTGAACAACAAGCTGCTGCGCGCGTTGATGGCCGACGCCAAGGCCTGGGAGGAAGTGAGCTTCCCGGACCAGGCCAAGGCGCCGATTTCGTACGCCCACCCCGCGCAGGCGGTATGAATGCAATCATCCGTGATTGCGAAAGTCAAAAAACAGCCATCCATGGCTGCACTTTTCAATTGAAAGCTGCTTTGTAGGCAGCGCTGGAAAACTACTCGGCCAGGGATGCCAGCTTGAGGTATGCCGCCCGGAGTTCCGGGTCGGCAAGGGACCGAGCCACTTGCCGCAGATGTTCGGCGCTGGCTTTGGAAAGAGGTTTGTGCTTTGCCGGCTCCCGGGGGACGGGAGGCAGGGCAGCCACTTTCACAGCGAATTTCTCGATCGGCAGGCCCGACGTCGTGCGGGCCTGGGCGAGGATTGCGTTCTGATGAAGACGCAACTTCGCCGCCCAGGCCGGGGAACTCGCCAGAAAGACGATCCGCCCGGATTGCACGGTCGCCAGACGGCATTGGCGGCGCAGCGCGTCCGGCAGCGGTTGGCGCAGTTGACGATCGAGCGCATGCAGGGCGCGCGCCCGCGCAAGCAGGGCGGCGACGGGAGCCGATTCGCCGATGGCCCGGGCGACAGGTCCGGGCTTTGAAGGCGGTGCGGCAAGCCCGGCCCTGGCGGGTGTGGCCTGTTTGCGGGCCGGCGATCGATGGTCTGGCTGCATGGCGTAAACCGAAGCGCGGCGGGCGGGGCCCGACGTCGCGTACAGAGAATTCATTGCGAAACGATGAACATCATAATCGTCGCAAAATCCAACGCAATGCCGGCCACACTCGATCTGAAGTGCTGGCGCACGCGCTGCAAGATCATCGGCGCGGTCGCAGGCTGTGCATTGTTCTGTGTCGGCATCGGCGTGGTTGCCGCCAGCATCGTCAGCAACAGTCGCGATCGCGCGCTGCGTGATGTCGCCGCGATACGCGACACGATCGGCAGGCAGCAGGGCGACATCAACCGGCTCGAAACGGCCTCGCGCCGCGACATGGATGCGCTCGCGCTGCAGCTCGGCGCGCTGCAGGCCCAGGCGACGCGGCTCAACGCGCTTGGCGAACGGCTCACCGAAATCGGCAAGCTCGGCGACGGCGAATTCGATTTCACCAAGCCGCCGGCGCTGGGTGGCGCAGAGGATCCGGCCGCGGCCCCGCATACGCTCGATTTCGATCTCGCCGGCAACATCGACACGTTGCGCGACCAGTTCGCCATGCAGGAAACCCAGCTGACCGTGCTCGAGAACCTGTTGCTCGACCGCAAGGCGCGCAACGCGCTCGTGCCCAGCGGCTACCCGGTGGCGACCAGCTACATCGGCTCGCCGTTCGGCTCGCGCGTCGACCCGATCAACGGCCAGATGGAAACGCACCTGGGCCTGGACTTCGATGCCGAGATCGGCAGCGACATCAAGGCCGTGGCGGCCGGGGTCGTCTCGTTCGTCGGCGACAGGGCGGGTTACGGTCATGTCGTCGAGATCGACCACGGCAACGGCTACATGACGCGCTATGCGCACAACTCGGCCAACCTCGTTCAGATGGGCGAGCGCGTGAATTTCGGCCAGGTCATCGCCAAGGTGGGTTCGACCGGGCGTTCGACCGGCCCGCATTGCCATTTCGAGGTCTGGCTCAACGGCAAGGCGGTCAATCCCTACGCGTACGTGAAGGGCAAGATCAAGCCGGTGTGAGGCCGGCAAGCGCGCGGCGAGCAATGGGGCGGCGGGTGGAACGACGCGGCCCGCCGTCGCTCGCGCCGCTTGTTGCCGGGCCGTTCGTCCTTCGCCCAAGAGCTTGAAAGCGCACTCGGGTAGCCCAATTCATCTATAATGCGCACTGGCCGCCGGGTGTACTAGGCGGCTTTTGTTTTCCGGCCCCAAGAAAAATACATTGCCCATGTTCAACCGCATCCTCACCGGCATTTTCGGCAGTCGCAACGAACGTCTGATCAAACAGATGCAGAAGTCGGTCGCGAAAATCAACGCGCTCGAGCCTTCGTTGCAGGCGCTGTCCGACGAGGAGTTGCGCGCGCGCACCGACGCGCTGAAGGCGCGTCTTGCCGCCGGGGAAACGGTCAACGACATCCTGCCCGATGCTTTCGCCACGGTGCGCGAAGCCTCGCGGCGCGTGCTCGGCATGCGCCATTACGACGTGCAGATGATCGGCGGCATGGTGCTCAACTCCGGCCGCATCGCCGAGATGCGTACCGGCGAAGGCAAAACCCTGGTCGCGACGCTGCCGGTGTACCTGAACGCGCTCGAAGGCAAGGGCGTGCACGTCGTCACCGTCAACGACTACCTCGCGCGCCGCGACGCGGCGTGGATGGGCAAGGTCTACAACTTCCTCGGCCTTTCCGTCGGCGTCGTCTATCCGGGCATGGACCATGCCGACAAGCACGCCGCCTACGCCGCCGACATCACCTACGGCACCAACAACGAATACGGCTTCGACTACCTGCGCGACAACATGGCGCTGTCGAAGGAACAACGCTACCAGCGCGGCCTGCACTACGCGATCGTCGACGAGGTCGACTCGATCCTGATCGACGAAGCGCGCACGCCGCTGATCATCTCCGGGCCGTCCGACGACTCGCCGCAGCTCTACGCGCGCATCAACCGCATCGTGCCGAAGCTGAGCCGGCAGGAAACCGAGGAAGGCGCCGGCGACTACTACGTCGACGAAAAGCAGAAACAGGTGCACCTGTCCGAAGAGGGCATGGAGCACGCCGACCAGGTGCTGCGCGCCGACGGCATCATCGGCGCCGACGAATCGCTGTACGACCCCAAGCATCTCGCCGTCGTCCATCACCTCAATGCCGCGCTGCGCGCGAACGCGCTGTATCGCCGCGACCAGGAATACATCGTGCGCGACGGCGAGGTCATCATCGTCGACGAATTCACCGGCCGCACGCTCGCCGGCCGGCGCTGGTCGGACGGCCTGCACCAGGCGGTCGAGGCCAAGGAAGGCGTGCCGATCCAGCGCGAGAACCAGACCCTCGCCTCGATCACGTTCCAGAACTACTTCCGCATGTACAAGAAGCTGTCCGGCATGACCGGCACGGCCGACACCGAAGCCTACGAGTTCCAGCAGATCTACGGCCTCGAGGTCGTCGTCATCCCGACGCACAAGCCGATGGTGCGCCGCGACAACCAGGACATCGTTTTCCTCAAGCAGCCGTACAAGTTCGAGGCGGTGATCGAGGACATCAAGGAATGCCATCGGCGCGGCCAGCCCGTGCTCGTCGGCACGACCTCGATCGAGACGTCCGAGCTGCTCGCCAACCTGCTCGACAAAGCCATGCCGCCGGTTCCGCACGAAGTGCTCAACGCCAAGCAGCACGAGCGCGAGGCGCAGATCGTCGCCCAGGCCGGCCGCCCCGGCGCGGTGACGATCGCGACCAACATGGCCGGCCGCGGCACCGACATCGTGCTCGGCGGCTCGCTCGAAGCCGAGCTCGCCGCGCTGCCCGAGGACGCGACCGACGCCGACCGCGAGGCGCTCAAGGCCGACTGGAAGCAGCGCCACGAGCAGGTGCTCGCCGCCGGCGGCCTGCACATCATCGGCACCGAACGCCACGAGTCGCGCCGCATCGACAACCAGCTGCGCGGCCGTTCCGGCCGCCAGGGCGACCCGGGCTCGAGCCGCTTCTACCTGTCGCTCGACGACTCGCTCATGCGCATCTTCGCGCCCGACTGGGTGACGCGCTGGATGCAGCTGTTCGGCATGAAGGAACACGAGGCGCTCGAAGACAAGATGATCACGCGCGTGATCGAGAAGTCGCAGCGCAAGGTCGAAGCGCACAACTTCGACATCCGCAAGAACCTGCTCGAGTTCGACGACACCTCCAACGACCAGCGCAAGGTCGTCTACCAGCAGCGCAACGAGCTGCTCGACGCGAACGACGTCAGCGAGAACATCGTCAACATCCGCTACGACGTGATCAGCGATCTCGTGCGCCGCCATGTGCCGGCGGACAGCGTCGACGAGCAGTGGGATCTCGCCGGCCTCGACCGCGCGCTGCAGTCCGAGTTCGGCATGCAGCTGGACGTGAAACATTGGGCCGAGAGCCAGCACGATCTCAGCTCCGACGGCATCCGCGACCACGTCATCGAGGAGGTCGATCGCTACTTCCGCGAGAAGGACGCGCAGTACGGCTCGGAAATCATGCGCGCGGCGGAGAAGTTCTTCCTGCTGCAGGTGCTCGACCAGCACTGGAAGGAGCACCTCGCGAGCATGGACTACCTGCGCCAGGGCATCTACCTGCGCGGCTACGCGCAGAAGCAGCCGAAGCAGGAGTTCAAGAGCGAAGGCTTCACCCTGTTCCAGGCGATGCTCGAGCGGGTCAAGGTCGAGGTGATCCAGCGTCTGGCCATGCTGCGCATCCGCAGCGAGGAAGAAGTCGCCGCGCTCGAAGAGCAGCAGCGCCGCGAGCAGGAGCGCCGCGCGCTCGAATTCCAGCACGCCGACGCGGCGCCGCTGGCCGCGGAAGGCGCGGCGCTGTCGAACGAGGGCGTGCCGCCGCCGCCGCAAGGCCCGGTCGTGCGCGACGCGCCCAAGGTCGGCCGCAACGATCCGTGCCCGTGCGGTTCGGGCAAGAAGTACAAGCAGTGCCACGGCCGGTTGGCCTAGTTTTTCCCTTCTCCATCCCGGAAAAGGCGGCGCGAAGCGCCGGATGATGGTTTGGCATCGGCAAGGGACCATCCATGGCGCGTGTTCCGATCGGCATCCTGCCCCACCCTCAGTTGCCGCACGCGATGCCGTTCGAGGCATCGCGCGAGCGCGGCGACTTCGACCACGTCGTTGCCGGAATCCTGAGCGACCGCGACGGCCGCGTGCTGCTTGCGCAGCGCCCGTCCGGCAAGCACTCGGCCGGGCTGTGGGAGTTCCCCGGCGGCAAGATCGAGCCGGGCGAAACCGCGCACGCCGCGTTGCGCCGCGAACTGCACGAAGAGATCGGCGTCGACATCGGCGCGAGCGAACCGCTGATCGGCGTGCCGTGGGACTTCGGCGACAAATCCATCTTCCTCGACGTGCATCGCGTGCGCGACTTTGCCGGCACGCCGCACGGGCGCGAAGGGCAGGCGCTCGCCTGGCATCGCGCCGAGGAACTCGCCGGCATCGCCATGCCGCCGCCCGACCGCCCGGTCGTCGCCGCGCTGCGCCTGCCGTCGTGCTACGCGATCACGCCCGAACCGGGCGACGACGACGCCGTGTTTCTCGCCCGCATCGAGCGCGCGCTGGCCGACGGCGTGCGCCTGCTGCAACTGCGCGCGAAGACGCTCGCGCGTGCGCGCCTGCACGCGCTCGCGCGCGCGGCGCACGCGCGCACGCGCGCGGCGGGCGCCACGCTGCTGCTCAACGCGCATCCCGATCTCGTGCGCGAACTCGACCTCGACGGAGTGCATCTGCCGTCCGCCGCACTGCTGCGGCTGGACGCGCGGCCGCTGCCGCGCGAACGCTGGGTCGCCGCGTCCTGCCACGATGCGCACGAGCTTGCGCATGCGCAGGCGATCGGCGTCGATTTCGCCGTGCTCGCCCCGGTGCTGCCTACGCGCAGCCATGCGCACGCGCCGGCCCTGGGTTGGGATCGTTTCGCCGGCCTCTGCCGGCAGGCGCCGTTGCCGGTTTATGCGCTGGGCGGCCTCGGTGCGAACGATGTGGCGACCGCGCGCGCGCACGGCGCGCAGGGCGTCGCCGGCATCTCAGGATTTTTTGCCGGCTGAAAGCGCGCGGTAGCGCCGGTCGAGGAGCGCGGCGATGCGCGGCAGGGCATCGGGCGGGCCGCTGTTGTCGATCACGTCGTCGGCCAGCGCGAGCCGTTGCGCGCGCGTCGCCTGCGTACTCAGTGCGCGCCGCGCGTAGTCCTCGCTCATGCCGTCGCGCAGCGTCAGGCGCGCGAGCTGCGCCGCGCGCGGCACGTCGACGACGAGCACGCGGTCGACCCAGTCGTAGGCTTGCGCCGATTCGGCGTAGAGCGGAATCGCGAGCAGGCAGTATGGCGCCGCGCAGGCGCGCGCGCGCGACCGCAACTCGTCGCGCACGCGCGGATGCAGGATCGCCTCGAGCCGCTTGCGCGCGCCCTCGTCGTCGAAGATGCGTTCGCGCATGCGTGCGCGGTCGAGTTCGCCGGCTGCGTTCAACATGTCGGCGCCGAATGCCGCGACGATTTCGGCCAGAGCCGGTTGCCCCGGCGCGACGAGTTCGCGCGCGATCGCATCGGCATCGAACACCGGCGCGCCGAGTTCGGCGAAGCGGTCGGTCAGCGTCGTCTTGCCCGAGGCGATGCCGCCGGTGACGACCACCGCGAACGACGACGCTTTCATCTCAAGGGCACCTCGAAAAACCGTAGCGAGCGAATTCCCGGGCGCGGCAGTTTTTTCGAGATGCCGTCACGGAAACGCGAACAGATGCCGGTACAGCGCCAGTATCTCGCTGCCGAACACGAACTGCACCCAGCCCGCGGCGGCAAGAAACGGCCCGAACGGGATCGGCGTGGCGCGATCGCGCCCCTGCACCGCGAGCATCGTGCCGCCGACCACCGCGCCGATCAGCGAGGACAACAGCACGATCGGCAGCAGCGCCCACGGCCCCATCCAGGCGCCGAGCGCGGCGAGCAGCTTGAAGTCGCCGTAGCCCATGCCTTCCTTGCCGGTGAGCAACTTGAAGCCCCAGTACACCGACCACAGCGAAACATAGCCGATCGCCGCGCCGACGATCGCTGCCGGCGCGGCGATGAAAAACGGCACGAGCGCGACCAGCAGGCCGAGCCAGAGCAGCGGCAGGGTGATCTGGTCGGGCAGCAGCTGGGTGCGCACGTCGATGCCGGCGAGCGCGATCAGCGCCCAGGTGAGCAGCAGCCCGGCGGCCGCCGGCCAGGTCGCGCCGAACTTGTACACGACCAGCGCCGAGCAGATCGCGGCGAGCAGTTCGACCAGCGGATACTGCGCCGAAATCTTCGCGCCGCAATGCCGGCAGCGCCCGCGCAGCGCGAGCCAGCTCAGCAGCGGAATGTTTTCCAGCGCGCCGAGCGCGTGCTTGCACTGCGGGCAATGCGAAGCCTGCCGCACCAGCCCCGGCGGCGCCGGTTCGGCGCCGGCGTCGAGTTCGAGCAGCTCGCGGCCCTGCTCGCGCCACTGGTGCATCAGCCGCGCCGGCAGGCGCAGGATGACGACGTTGAGGAAACTGCCGACGAGCAGGCCGAGCAAGGCGGCCAGGGCCACGGCCGCGCCGGGTATCGCGAACAGTTCCTGCATGCAGCGAGTCTCAGAGTAAAACCGTGGCGGGCGAAGGGCCGGTCTTGTTCAGGATCGGGCGCGTCGCCGGAGCGCAGGAACCGGAGCATACACGCGAGTATGCGGGGATTCCGAGCACCGCCGGCGCGCAAGCCATCGAGCGTAGCAGGTTTTCAGCCGACCACGTTGCCGAGCTGGAAGATCGGCAGGTACATCGCCACGACCATGCCGCCGACGACGAGGCCGATGATGATCATGATGAACGGCTCGAGCAGGCTGGACAGCGCATCGACCGCGTTGCTGACTTCCTGCTCGTAGAACTCGGCGACCTTGAACAGCATCGTGTCCAGCGCGCCGGCCTCCTCGCCGATGGCGACCATCTGCACGACCATGTTCGGGAACAGCGCGGTCTGCTTCATGGCGAATTGCAATTGATGGCCGACGGCGACGTCGCCGCGGATCTTCTTCACCGCCTCGTTGTAGATCGGGCTGCCGGTCGCGGTCGACACCGAGTCCAGCGCCTCGACCAGTGGCACGCCGGCCTTGAAGGTGACGCCGAGCGTGCGCGCGAAGCGCGCGATCGCCGACTGGGTCAGGATCTGCCCGACCACCGGAATCTTCAGCGAGGCGCGCGCGATGAAGTGGGCGAACTTCGGCGAGCGTTTGTACAGGAGCATGATGCCGGCGATCGTGCCGACGACAATGACGATCATGATCAGCCAGTGCTGGGTGACGAAGCGCGACAGGTTCACGTACAGCAGCGTGAACGCCGGCAGCTTGGCGCCGAAGTTGGCGAACACCGATTCGAACTGCGGGATGACGAAGATCAGCAGGATCAGGGTGACGATGAAGGCGACCGCCATCACCGCGGCCGGGTAGAACATGGCCTTCTTGACCTTGCCCTTGATCGCCTCGATGTTTTCCTTGTAGGTGGCCACGGTGTCGAGCACGGTATCGAGCACGCCCGCGCTCTCGCCGGCCTTGACCAGGTTGGTGAACAGCTCGTCGAACTGCAGCGGGTACTTGCGCATCGCCTCGGCCAGCGAGGCGCCGCCCTCGATATTGGTCTTGACGTCGAGCAGCATGTTCTTCATGCGCGGGTTGGCCTGGCCGTTGGCGATGATGTCCAGGCCCTGCACCAGCGGCACGCCGGCCGACATCATCACCGCGATCTGGCGGCTGAACACGGCGATCTCGCGCGGCTTGATCGTGCGCCCGGCCGCGCCGAACAGCGGCTTGGGCTTGGGCTTGATCGTGCTCGCGTTGATGCCGCGGCGGCGCAGGTCGCTCTTGAGCAGCGCGGCGGACTTCGCCACCTCCTCGCCTTTCATCTTCTTGCCGCGTGCGTCGGTGCCGAACCAGACGAAGGTCAGGTTCTGGTTGACCTGGGCGCGGGCGCGGCCGAGGTCGGCGGCGCTGGGCTTGCTGCGGGTGGTGGTTGCCACGGTGGCCATGGGCGATGCTCGAGCCTGCTGGGGTGACGGCCAAGAGTACATTAACCACAGCAAGAAAAATGCGTGCCAATAGGGAAATTCCCCCTGTCCACGCCTCAACCCCTCCCCGGCGCCGCGCGCCGTGCCCCAGGCTTCAGCCCCTTTCCCGCGAGGGGAGGGGCAACGGCCCCGGCCCGCTTCCGGCTCCGTTGCGCAACCGCAACGGCGGACAGAACCGCTCAGTCCTTGGTCACGCGGTTGATCTCGGCCAGGCTGGTCACGCGCTGCTTGACCTTGAGCAGGGCCGAGCCGCGCAGGTCGCGCACGCCCGAGGCCTTGGCCGCAGCGGCGATGTCGAGCATGTTGCCGCCCTTCAAGATGATCTTGCTGATCGGCTCGTTGATCGGCATCACCTGGTAGATGCCGGTGCGGCCCTTGTAGCCCTCGTTGCACATCGAGCAGCCGATCGCGTCGAAGACCTGCAGGTCCTTGACGTCGTCCGGGCTGAAACCCTCGGCGAGCAGGCTTTCCGGCGGCAGCACGATCGGCTTCTTGCACTCGTGCAGGCGGCGGGCGAGGCGCTGCGCCACGACCAGGGTCAGCGCCGAGGTGATGTTGTACGGCGCGATGCCCATGTTCATCAGGCGCGACACGGTCTGCGGCGCATCGTTGGTGTGCAGGGTCGACAGCACCATGTGGCCGGTCTGCGCGGCCTTGATCGCGATCTCGGCGGTTTCCAGGTCGCGGATCTCGCCGACCATGATCACGTCCGGGTCCTGGCGCAGGAACGCGCGCAGGGCGACGGCGAAGGTCATGCCGCGCTTGACGTTCTGCTGCACCTGGTTGACGCCCTGCAGGCGGATTTCGACCGGGTCCTCGACCGTGGAGATGTTGCGCCCCTCGACGTTGAGGATGTTGAGCGCGGTGTACAGCGACACGGTCTTGCCCGAGCCGGTCGGGCCGGTGACCACGACCATGCCGTACGGCTTCTGGATCGCGTTGACGAACAGTTCCTTCTGGTCGTCCTCGTAGCCGAGCTTCTCGATGCCGAGGCGCGCGACCGAGGCATCGAGGATGCGCAGCACGATTTTCTCGCCGAACAGGGTCGGGCAGCTCGACACGCGGAAGTCGACCGCCTTGGTCTTGGACAGGTTGAGCTTGATGCGCCCGTCCTGCGGAATGCGCCGCTCGGAAATGTCGAGGCCCGACATCACCTTGAGGCGCGAGGCGATGCGCGCGGCCATCTTCGACGGCGGCGAGGTCACCGCGCGCAGCATGCCGTCCATGCGAAAGCGCACGCGGTAGTGGTTTTCGAACGGCTCGAAATGAATGTCCGAGGCGCCGCGCTTGATCGCGTCGACCAGCACCTTGTTGACGAACTTGACCACGGGCGTGTCGTTGCCCTTGGCGTCTACGCCGGTGTCGGCGTCGTCCTCGCCGATGTCGCCGATGACGAGTTTCTCGAGGCCGCCGGCGACGTCGTCGAGCGCGTTGAAGCCCGCATCGCCCATGCTGTAGGCCTGGTCGATCAGGCGCGAGAGCTGCTCGGTGTCGATCAGCACCGGTTCGACCGAGGTCTTGGCGTGGAACTTGACGTCGTCGAGCGCGCGCGTGTTGGTCGGGTCGGCGGTGGCGACGAACACGCGCGCGCCGCGGCGGAAGATCGGCAGCACCTGGTGCTTGTTGGCGAGGTCTTCGCTGATCAGGTTCTGCGGAATCTGGGCGAGGTCGATGGCCTCGGCGTCGAGCAGCGGAATGCCGAATTCCTCGGAATTGACCAGGGCGAGCTGGGCGCTGCTGACCAGGTTGCGTTCCAGCAGCAGGCTTGCGATCGGGATTTTCTGCTTCAGCGCGGCGTCGTTGGCGCGGCGGGCGTCGTTCTCCGAGAGCAGGCCCTGCAGCACCAGGCGCCTGGCAACACCGGTCAACCCGACCAGTGCGGAGCCGGCGTCGGCTGTGGGTGCGCTCATCGTCGTGGTCATGCCAGGCCCGGGACAGTTTTGCCCGAGTATAGCAGCCCGCGACCGGGGCAAGACCCGTAGCCCGGATGCCGCCGCACCGCGGCG
>NZ_DBNHDN010000025.1:0-70206 GCF_057139185.1 Rudaea sp.
GGCGCAGGTCGACCTGCGCCGCGTCGCCTGCGAGAAGTCAGAGTGGGTTGTTGTCTGCTTTTGCGGCCTCTTGAACCTTGTATTGGACCGTCACGCTGCCCACCTCGCTGAGATAGCCGAGGGGCGCATCCTGCGGATCGTAGCCAATTTGATTGGTATCGAGGCTCAGGAACGTCACCTGCAGCTTCGGGAAACTCCATTTTGCGCTGTAGTAACTTTTCAGTGTTCCCGCAGGGGTTTGAATCGTGAATTTTTCAGTTGATGCGGGTGGCCCGTACTTCTTCGACACGGTTTGAAACGCATTCTGTTCGTTTCTGTTTTGGAAATAAAACCGGACGCCGGTCAGTTTCGAGTCCTGGATTCCGATCCAGATATCCTCGCTGTCGGCGATCGCAGGTCTCGAACTGTCTGCGTAGACAAGCTTGACCTTCTGATTGTTGGGCGGCAGTGCCGGCGGCAAGCTTGCCCCGGGGGTTGGCGAGCTGGTGTAGAAGGGCCCGACCCTCTGGAAGCATTTGTCGGCTGACGGCTTTGCCTCGGTATAGCGATACATTTTCGAGATGTGATCGGGTTTGCCGAGCAGGCCTCTGTTGCGTTTTGCGACCGCGATGCCTTCCATGCCCATCTGCTGTTCGAGAACTTCGTATTTGCATTCCCTGATGTTGAATGGCTCTCCCAGAGTCAGATCGAATACCGACGTGGGGCCCGAGTCTTTAGCGAGGGCCGTGGTCGAGGACAGCAAAACAAAAACGA
The DNA here is from genome assembly GCF_057139185.1 of Rudaea sp. Classification (NCBI taxonomy): domain Bacteria; kingdom Pseudomonadati; phylum Pseudomonadota; class Gammaproteobacteria; order Lysobacterales; family Rhodanobacteraceae; genus Rudaea; species Rudaea sp. Next base: position 754 of record NZ_DBNHDN010000025.1, read on the forward strand.
ACGCAAACGCGATTGGTGCAAATTCTGGCCGGCGCATGTGAATCTCCCTTTGAGATGCTTGGTTCTATTCGATGCCCGAGTCGTTTTCCTTGCTCACGTTGACTGGAGGGCGGGACGCAGGCATGCGTAGATTTTGGACCGCCCACCCTGGATCCAACTTTCAATTGCCCTCGACGGATGCCGCATCAGCCAGCGGCGCGATCGAGCAGATACTGCGCGAGCAGCGGCACCGGCCGACCCGTCGCCGAGCCCTTGCGGCCTTCGTCCCAGGCGCTGCCGGCGATGTCGAGATGGGCCCAGCGGAAGCCCTCGGTGAAGCGCGCGAGGAAGCAGCCCGCGGTGATCGCGCCGGCGTACTTGCCGCCGATATTGGCGACGTCGGCGTAGCCGGTTTCGAGCTGGCTCTGGTAGTCATCCCACAGCGGCAGGCGCCAGGCGCGGTCGAGCGTGGCCTGGCCTGCGGCGAGCAGTTCGTCGGCGAGCGTGTCGTCCTGGGTCATCAAGCCGCTGGCGTGCTTGCCGAGTGCGACGACGCAGGCGCCGGTCAGCGTGGCTACGTCGATGATCGTCTGCGGCTTGTACTTCTGCACCCAGGTCAGCGCGTCGCACAGGATCAGGCGGCCTTCGGCATCGGTGTTGAGCACTTCGACGGTCTGGCCCGACATCGTCGTGACCACGTCGCTCGGCCGCTGCGCGTTGCTGCCCGGCATGTTCTCCACCGCCGGCACGACGCAGACGAGGTTGAGATTGAGCTTCAATTCGACCGCGGCGAGGAACGCGCCGAGCACGCCGGCCGCGCCACACATGTCGAACTTCATTTCCTCCATGCCGGCGGAGGGTTTGATCGAGATGCCGCCGGTGTCGAAGGTGACGCCCTTGCCGACCAGCGCGTAGGGTTGCTCGTCGGCCGCGCCACCCTTCCACTCGAGCACGATCAGCCGCGGCCTGTTCGCCGAGCCCTGGGCAACGCCGAGCAGCGCGCCCATGCCGAGTTTGTACATCTGCTCCTCTTCGAGCACCTCGCAGGTGACGCCGGGGTGATCCAGGGCGAGCTGGTGCGCTTCGCCGGCGAGATAGGCCGGGGTGCAGATGTTCGGCGGCAGGTTGCCGAGCCCGCGCGCGAAGCGCACGCCGCGGGCGATCGCGCTCGCCTGCACGAGCGCGGCTGCGTCGGTGTCGGCCGGCGCGGCGAAAGCGAGTGCATGCAGTTCCGGGCGCGAGCTTTTTTCGCGCGGCTTGAAGGTCGCCGTGTACTTGTAGGCCTGCGCGTCGCCGGCGAGCGCACCGGTGCGCAGTTTCCAGGCGAGGTCGCGGCCCGGCACGTCGATGTCGCTCAAGTACGACACGGCGGAGTCGATCGGCAGGTTCTTCAAAGCGCGCGCGGCATCGGCGCTGGTTTTCGCATAGCGCGCGGCGTCGAACTTCCTCGCTTCGCCGAGACCGACGACGAGCACGCGCTCGGCCTTGATGCCGGCAACGCCGAACAGGGCCTGGGAGGCGCCGGGCTTGGAAGACAGATCGCCCGATTCGAGCAGGCGCGTGAGCGTGCCGGCGGACGCCGCATCGATGCGGCGCGCGGCGGCAGAGAGCATATGGTCGTCGAACACGCCGACGACAACGCAGGGCGTTTCCGCGGTTTCCGGGAGGCGGGAATCGAGGCTGAACTGGAGGATCATCAGGTTACCGTCGTTGGTTGTGGGTCGGCTCGGCTACAATTAAGGTTGGGTAAACGTGCCTGCGTGTGCAATCGCGGCGCGCCGCGGCCAGAGCGCAAACACAAGAGAGCAAGTTTACCGCAACATGCGATTCCTCACCCTGCGCATCATCGACCGCTATCTCGCGCGCGAGCTGCTGGTCAGTTTCGTCGCCGCGACCGCGATCCTGCTGCTCGTCAGCATCGGCGGCACCGTGGCCGACCTGCTCAACAAGATCGCACGCGGGCGCATTCCGGCCGAACTGCTGTTCTCGCTGATCGGCTTGCGTACCGTCGATGCGCTGACCCTGCTCGCGCCGCTTGCCGTGTTCATCGGCGTGCAGATCGCCTACGGGCGCCTGTACCGCGAGAGCGAGATGGCCGTGTTCGCCGCTTCCGGGTTGCCCGTGACCGGGCTGCTGCGGCCGCTGGCGTTGCTCGCCGTACCGTTGGCTGCGGTGATGGCGCTGATCTCATTCTGGCTGGCGCCGGCCGCGGTGCGCCTGTCGCAGAATCTCGTGCTGCAGGCGAACCGTTCGTTGATCATCGCCGGGCTCGAGCCGGGCAAGTTCGTCGAGCTGCCGAACGGCGACGGCATGATGTACGTCGAGTCGATGAGCCCGGACGGCACGCAGTTCAAGAAGATGTTCGTCGCCAGCGAGCGCGCGCTGGGGATCGACAAGAACACGCCCGATGCCAGGGCGAAGGCCACCACCGCGCCGGTGCGCATCAACGTGATCACCGCGGCGGACGGCGAACTGTACCACGACGTCAACGGCGCCGAGCGCTACCTCGGCCTCAACAACGGCTTTCGCGTCGAAGGCATCATCGGCCAGGACAACTACCGCCTGCTGCGCTACGCGCGCAACGACGTCAAGCTCACCGACTCCGAACCCGACGCCAGCGCCGACGCGGTCAAGCGCGCCGCGCCGACCGCCGACCTGCTGCGCAGCGAGGACCTCGTGCAGCGCACCGAATTGCACTGGCGCCTGGCGGCGCCGATCTCGACCTTGGTGCTGATCCTGCTCGCGCTGCCGCTGTCGAAGTCGAGTCCGCGGCAGCCGCGCTATGCCGGATTGATCATCGCCGGCCTGTCCTGGGCGATCTACTACGCGTTCATGAACATCGCACGCAACCAGCTGGTCAGCGGCAAGCTCAGCTTTGCGTTGGGCATGTGGTGGGTGCACGTGCCGGTGTTGCTGATCGCGTTGTACCTGCTCTGGCGCAGCCAGCAGCTGCCGCGGCCGAAGCCGGCCAGGGCGATGCCCGTGGCGGGGGCGGCATGATGGCCCTCGTTCGCGCCATGCGTCGCGGCCTCGACCGGATGCGCTTCAAGAAGGTCGACAAGGTCGTCGCGTTGTCGGTGATCGGCGGCGTGCTGCTGGCCTGGTGCGTCGTTGTCGCGCTCGATGCGATGCAGGCTTTCGTCGGCGAGATCAACGACGTCGGCACCGGTGACTACACGCTGGCCAAGGCGGTGGCCTATATCCTGCTCACCGTGCCGCGGCGCATGTACCAGTACTTTGCCTACGGTGCCTTGATCGGCGGCCTGATGGGCATGGGCGCGCTCGCCGCCAGCGGCGAGCTGACCGCTTTGCGTGCCGCTGGCATGTCCAAGCTGCGCATCTGCGCGTCGGTCGTGCTCGCGCTGACCATCCTGACCGCGTTCGTCGCACTGATGGGCGAGGCGATCGCGCCGCGCGCGCAGCAGAAGGCCGAGTCGCTGATGCAGACGGCGAAGAACCGCGACATCGCCATCGGCAAGGGCGGCACGCTGTGGGCGCGCGATGGCGACACGGTGATCAATGCCAAGCGCGGGCGCACTCGCCGCGGGCACGACGGCACGCCGACGATCGAGCTGTCCGAGGTGCGCGTATTCGAATTCACCCCGGGTGGCCAACTGTCCGCGTTGTCGATCGCGAAGACGGCGACGCATGTTGCCGGCGAGTGGACGCTGCACGATGTGCGTCGCACCGAATTCGTCGGACGCTCGGCGACGAGCACGACGCAGGAGACGGCGCAATGGAAGTCGCGGCTCGACCCGGACGTGCTCGCCGTATCGATGATCCACCCGGAATACCTGTCGATGAACGATCTGGCGCGCAACATCGACTACATGAACCGTAACCGCCAGGATGCGACCAGCTACAAGCTCGCCTACTGGAGCCGCATCTTCTATCCCCTCAACGTGCTTGTGCTGGCCTTCTGCGCGGTGCCGTTTGCATTCGGTTCGCTGCGCACCGGCGGCCTCGGCAAGCGTCTGTTCATGGGCATGGCGCTGGCAATCAGTTACTACTTCTTCCAGAAATCCGTGGTCAGCATGGGTGCGGTATACAATTTCAACCTTGCACTCGTGAACGCGCTGCCGTCGCTGTTGCTTGCGCTGGCGGCGTTCGCCTATTTCCGCAGGGATGCGTAGACAAGGGCCGATGCGCGGGGCCGAAAAGCGGACAGGTGAGCTGCGCTGAGTACGGTCTGCCGCCGTCAGCCCCCAGTCTTCAGTCATTTCTCCATGCGCACGAGCAGTGTGCCGGTCGCGATGTCGTGCCAGGCGCGGCGCTCGCGGTCGATCAGACACCAGAGGAAGCCTGCGCCGAGCGCAGCGAACGAAACCAGGGCGACGGCGAAGCGCAGCAGCGCGCGGCGCAGGTCGATCGCGCCGCCGTCGGCGCCTACCACGCGCAGGCGCCAGGGCTTCATGCCGACGGTCTGGCCGCCGCGCAGCCAGGAGACAACGAAGTAAGTCGCGGTGATCGCCAGCACGAGCGCCTGCACGAACAGCTTGTGCGCGACACGGTGCACGTCGAGCGTGCCGCCGGTCAGCGCGAGCGCGAGCAGCACCGCGCAGAACCACAGCGCGAGCAGCGGAAACAAATCATAGACCGCGGCAATCAGGCGCCAGCCGAGTTGGGCGGGAGTGGCGGCGGCCCGCGCGGAAGTAGAATCCATCGGATATCTCGAAGGTCGTCATGTCCGCCTTCGCGGGTACGACAAAGCCAAGCCTCAAACGTGGCAGTTTATCCTCGACGCAGCGATGAAGAAATCCGCACGCCAATCCGCCACCGCCGCGCTACGCGTCAGCGACCGTATTGCGCCGGACGAGGGCCGCCTGATCGAGGACTTTCTCGAGCGCGCCTGGTCCGAGTCGGGCCTGGCCGAGAATTCGCTCGCCAGCTACCGGTGCGACCTCGAGGGCCTCGCACGCTGGTGCGCGGCCAATTCCAGCGGCCTGCTGCATTGCTCGCGCGAACATCTGCACCGCTACCTCGCCGAACGCGGTGAAGGCGGCTATTCCTCGCGCAGCAACGCGCGCCTGCTCTCGAGCCTGCGCCATTTCTACCGCATGCAGCAGCGCCTCGGTGCGATCGAGGCCGATCCAACCCTGTTGCTCGACACGCCCAAGCTGGCACGACCGCTGCCGAAGGCGCTGACCGAGAGGCAGGTCGAGGCGCTGATCTGCGCGCCAGATATCGCCACGCCGCTGGGCCTGCGCGATCGCGCGATGTTCGAGCTGCTGTATGCGACCGGCTTGCGTGTTTCCGAACTCGTCAACCTCGGCACCGACCAGATCAACCTGCGCCAGGGCGTGCTGCGCGTGACCGGCAAGGGCGGCAAGGATCGCCTCGTGCCGATCGGCGAGGAAGCGATGGACTGGCTCGAACGCTACTATCGCGACGCGCGACCGGTGCTGCTTGCCGGCAAGGTCGTCGATGCCGCTTTCGTCACGCGGCGCAAGGCGGCGATGACCCGGCAGATGTTCTGGACGATGGTCAAGCAGCATGCGGCCAGCGCCGGCATCGACGCCGGGCGCATCTCGCCGCACGTGCTGCGGCACTGCTTCGCCACCCATCTGCTCAATCACGGTGCCGATCTGCGCGCGCTGCAGATGTTGCTCGGCCACAGCTCGTTGTCGACCACGCAGATCTACACGCTGGTCGCGCGCGAAGGCCTGAAGCGCCTGCACGCGCAACATCACCCCCGAGGGTGAGCGCAAGCGTCTACGCGATGCCATGAATGGCATCGCCTGCGCGAGCGAACGCCCGAGGCAGGATGCGCGGGGCGGGGTTGTCTGGCGAGGCCGGGATGGCCGAGCGCGAGCACCTGTGCGGCGCGCGCACGCCGACTCGTGCGATAATCGCGGTGTTGGCGGCTGATCTGGTAATCGGCGTGCCGGATTCTGTAATTTGCTGTGCACAAGACGGGTCGTATCCGTCAGTCGCGCACGCTCCATCTGTCGGGAACCACCATGCTCAAACATTTGATTGTCGCCGCCAGTCTCGCTCTCGCCGCCTCCACCGCTTGCGCCCAGAGCAACGGCACGTTCGGCGATGTCGCCAGCAGCATTGCTGCGGCACCGGCTTCGGGCGAAGAGAAAGTCGTGCGCGATGCGCTCGCCAAGCTTGCGCCGGGCATGAAAGTGGAGGCGTTGGCGAAATCCGACCTGCCGGGTTTCTTCGAGGTGGTCATCGGCAATGGCCAGGTGGTCTACGTCAGTGCCGACGGCAAGTATCTGATCCAGGGCGAGGTCTACGATGTCGCGCAGAAGGCGAGCCTCACCGGCCGTGCGCAGGCGGGGATACGCCTGGCTGCGCTGAAGACCCTGCCGCAAAGCAAGCGTCTCGTGTTTGCGCCGGCGAATCCGAAGCACACGGTGACCGTGTTCACCGACGTGGACTGCCCGTACTGCCGCCAGTTCCACAAGCAGATCGCCGCCTACAACCAGGTCGGCATTGCCGTCGAGTACGTGCTGTTCCCGTTGGCGATTCACCCCGGCGCAGACAAGAAGGCCGAGGCCGTATGGTGCTCGCAGGACCGCAACGCTGCCTATACCGCGGCGATGAACGGGCAGGATCCCGGCAAGAAGACCTGTGCAAACCCGATCGCAGAAACGACCGCGCTGGCGATGAAGATCGGCATCGGCGGCACGCCAACCATCCTCAACGAGAATGGGGTGCAGGTGAACGGCGGTGCGGTACAGGACCCGGCAAAATTTCTCGCCGAGCTCGATCGTCTCGCGGCGCAGGCGGGCAAGGGGCCGGTTGCGGCGAAGTGACCGGCCGGATGCCGGCCATGCCGGGGCGACACGCATCCTGCCTGTCGGCTAAAATGCGCGCCCCTTCCGCAAGCAGCCGATGCGCGCCATGTTGGTTTTCGATGGGCAGCCGGCCCTCTCGGCGTTTCGCCTGGAGCGTCTCAATCGCGAATTGAACCGCACGCAGCCCGACTTCCGGGTCGGCGCTGCGCGCTACGTCTATTTCGTCGATCCCGCGCCTGCCGCCCAGGTCGACCGCGATGCGCTCAGTCGCGTGCTGCGTGCGCTGAATGCCGAGGCCGGGCCGGCGACGTTGTGGGTGGTGCCTAGGCTGGGCACGCGGTCGCCATGGTCGACCAAGGCGACGGAGATCCTGGGTGGTTGCGGCATGCCCGTGCGCCGCGTTGAACGCGGCGTCGCGTTCACGATCGCCAGGCCGCCGATGGCGGGTTCTACGCCGTGGCGCAAGCTCGCCGAGGCGCTGCACGATCCGATGACCCAGTCGGTGCTGGCCACGCTCGATGATGCGCGGGCCTTGTTCCGTTCCGCTGCACCGGAACCGCTGGAGCGCATCGTGCTCGGCGGCGATCCGGCATCGGCGCTGAACGAGGCGAACGCGCGCCTCGGCCTCGCTCTCGCCGCCGACGAGATCGAGTATCTGATCTCGCGCTATGCGGAACTGGGTCGCGACCCGACCGACGTCGAACTGATGATGTTCGCGCAGGCGAACTCGGAGCACTGCCGGCACAAGGTGTTCAACGCAAGCTGGACGATAGACGGCGCAGCCAAGGACAAGTCGCTGTTCGCGATGATCCGCAACACGCATCAGGCCTCACCCGCGCATACCTTGTCCGCGTACAAGGACAACGCAGCGGTGATCGAGGGCAATACCGCCGCGCGTTTTTTCCCGCGCGAAGACGGCCGCTTCGTCGCGGGTGTCGAAGCCGTGCCGTACGCGATCAAGGTCGAGACGCACAACCACCCGACCGCGATCGCGCCGTTTCCAGGGGCAGCGACGGGTGCCGGCGGCGAGATCCGCGACGAAGGTGCGACCGGACGCGGGGCCAAGCCCAAGGCCGGCCTCGTCGGCTACACCACCTCGTACCTGCGCATCCCCGATTTACCGCGGCCGTGGGAGAAGGAGCGGCCGTTGCCGCCGCGCATGGCGAGCGCGTTCGAGATCATGCGCGACGCGCCGATCGGCGCAGCGGCGTTCAACAACGAATTCGGCCGGCCCTGCCTCGGCGGCTATTTCCGCACGTTCGAGCAGGAAACGGCCGATCCGAACTACCGGCGCGGTTACGACAAGCCGATCATGATCGCCGGCGGCCTCGCCAACATGCGCCTGGCGGATGTGGAAAAGGGCTCGCTGTCGGCCGGTGACGCGATCGTCGTGCTCGGTGGCCCGGCCATGCTGATCGGCCTCGGCGGCGGCGCGGCGTCGTCGCTCGCCGGCGGCGATTCGAGCGAAGCGCTCGACTTCGCCTCGGTGCAGCGCGACAACGCCGAGATGGAGCGACGCTGCCAGGAGGTGATCGACCGCTGCTGGGCGCTCGGCGCGGCCAATCCGATCGTCAGCATCCACGACGTCGGCGCGGGCGGTCTGTCGAACGCGATTCCGGAAATCCTCAACGATTCGCATGTCGGTGGACGCATCGAACTGCGCCGCATTCCGTCGGCCGATCCGGCGCTGTCGCCGATGCAGATCTGGTGCAACGAATCGCAGGAGCGCTACGTGCTCGGCTTGCATGCCGCCGATGTCGCGCGCTTCGCGGCGCTGTGCGAGCGCGAGCGCTGCCCGTTCGCCGTGGTCGGCGAAGTCACTGCCGAACGCGTGTTGTTGCTCGATGACGCGGCGAATCCGCAGGCGCAGCCGATCGATCTGCCGATGGACGTGTTGTTCGGCAAGGCGCCGAAGATGCAGCGCGACGCCAAGCGCAAGGCTGCGCGTCTCGACATCGTGCCGGACCTCGACGGCATTGCGCTCGAGGATGCGCTGCAGCGGGTGCTGCGCGCGCCGGCGGTCGGCTCGAAATCGTTTCTCGTCACCATCGGCGACCGTACCGTCGGCGGCCTGTGCGCCCGCGACCAGATGGTCGGGCCGTGGCAGGTTCCGGTGGCCGATTGCGCGGTGATGCTGACCGATTTCGAGGGCTACGCGGGCGAGGCGATGGCGATGGGCGAGCGCGTGCCGGTAGCGATGCTGTCGGCGCCCGCTTCGGCGCGCCTCGCGGTCGGCGAGGCGATCACCAATCTGGCCGCCGCACCGATCGCGGACATCGGCGAGATCCGGCTGTCGGCGAACTGGATGGCAGCGGCCAGCGTGCCCGGCGAGGACGCGGCGCTGTTCGACGCGGTGCAGGCGGTGGGCATGGAATTGTGCCCGGCCCTTGGCATCTCCATTCCGGTCGGCAAGGACTCGCTGTCGATGGCGACGGTCTGGCAGCTCGACGGACGCAAGCAGAAAACCGTTTCTCCGGTTTCGCTCAACGTCACCGCGTTTGCGCGCGCGACCGATGTGCGTCAGGCACTGACTCCGCAACTGCGCACCGATGCGGGCGAGACCGAGCTGTGGCTGATCGATCTCGGCGCACGCAAAAACCGCCTCGGCGGCTCGATTCTCGCCCAGGTCTACAACCGCGGCGGCGGCTTGCCTGCCGACGTCGAGGATCCGCAGCGATTGAAGAATTTCTTCGCCGCGATACAGCAGGCAAACGCGAATGGGTTGCTGCTCGCCTACCATGATCGCGCCGACGGCGGCGTGCTCATCACCTTGATCGAAATGGCGCTGGCCGGGCATTGTGGTCTCGATGTCGAGATGAACGGCTGGGGTGAGGCGATTCTCGCCTCGCTGTTTTCCGAAGAACTCGGCGCCGTCGTGCAGATCCGTGCCGGTGACCGCACGGCGTTTCTCGCCCTGCTCGCCGAACATGGTCTCGACAAGTTCGCGAATTTCTGCGGCGCCCCGCACAAGCGCATGCGCGTGAAGCTCTGGCTAGGCGGCGAGCGCCTTGCGCGCTGGCCGTGGGAAGACCTGATGAGCGCGTGGTCGGAGACGAGTTTCCAGATGGCGGCGCGGCGCGACAATCCGCAGTGCGCGCGCGACGAAGACGGCCTGCGCAGCGATGACGGCAGCCCGGGCATCACGCCGAAACTGACATTTGATCCGGCTGACGACGTTGCCGCGCCGTACATCCACACCGACGCAAGACCGAAGATCGCGATCCTGCGCGAGCAGGGCGTCAATGGCCAGGTCGAAATGGCGGCGGCGTTCACGCGTGCGGGCTTCGATGCCTACGATGTGCACATGAGCGACCTGCAGAGCGGGCGCCGCAAACTTGCCGATTTCCGCGGCTTCGCCGCCTGCGGCGGATTTTCGTATGGCGACGTGCTCGGCGCGGGCCGCGGCTGGGCGACCTCGATCCTGCTCAACGCGCGGTTGCGTGACCAGTTCGCCGCGTTCTTCGCCGATCCGGCCCGGTTCGCGCTCGGCGTGTGCAACGGTTGCCAGATGCTCGCGGCGCTCAAGGAAATCATTCCCGGCGCCGAAGGCTGGCCGAGCTTCGAACGCAATGCATCCGAGCAGTACGAGGCGCGCTTGGTCACGCTCGAGGTGGTCGAATCGGCGTCGCTGTTGTTCAAGGGCATGGCGGGTTCGCGCATTCCGGTCGCGGTCGCGCACGGCGAGGGCCGCGCCGAGTTCGCCAGCGGCGCCGACCTGCGGCGCACGGCGGTGTGCCTGCGCTACGCCGACAACTATGGCCGCGCGACCGAGGCCTATCCGCTCAATCCGAACGGTTCGCCGGGCGGTCTTGCTGGCATCACCGCGGCGCAGGGCCGCGTAACCGCGTTGATGCCCCACCCGGAGCGCGTGTTCCGCAGCGTGCAGATGTCGTGGGCGCCGCGCGAGTGGGGCGAGGATTCGCCGTGGATGCGCATGTTCCGCAACGCGCGCGTGTGGGCGTGTTGAGCCTGCCGCTTGCGAACGCGTCGTCCGATCATGCCATCTGAGACGGGGCGATGACGATTTCCCCGCTCCGGCGCTTCCTGCTCGCGGCCGTGCTCTGGCTGCCGTTCGCGTTCTTCCTCTGGTTCGCGTTCCGCGCGCAGTTCGCCTGGCCGGTCGTGCAGATCGCCAAGGTCGCACTGCTGCATCTCTGGCCGGGCCTGTATCTCGACGTGCTCATCGGCGCCGACGAGATCAGCCAGGCGACCGGCCAGCTGATCGCGCATCATGCCGACTGGATGCAGATCAACAGCAACGTCCTCTACAACGCGGTCAGGGACGGCGCGCCGAAGTATGCGTTCTTCGATTTCATCGTCAATCCGATGATCTACGGCTACAGCGTGCCGTTGTTCGCCGGTTTGGTCATGGCCACCCCGCTGGAAAAGTGGCAACGCCTGGCGCAGATCGGCGCGGGCCTGGCCGTGCTCTGGCTGGTGCAGGCGTTCGGCGTCGTCGCGGAAACATTCAAGGTGCTCGGTTTGCAATTGCCCGAGGGCACGGCGAAGATGCACGAGCTGGGCTATTCGCTGGAGGCGATCGCGCTTTGCTATCAGTTCGGCTACCTGATCCTGCCCCCGCTGGTGCCGGCGGTGCTGTGGATCCTGTTCAACCGCCCGTTCATCGAAGAGCTGACGCAGCCGCCGCCAGCGGCCGCGGCGGAACCTAATCGCGAGACCGCGGTCGAAACGCGGCAGCAGGGGAACTGAAACGATCATGTCTGCCGTACAACCATTGTCAGCCCCTCGGCACGAGGAGCACGAAACCCTGGACGAGCGCATTTGCGCGTACCTCGTCGCCCGCGGCCGCCTGAAGGAAAACGACCTCGCGCGCGCGCGGCGCCTGCTCGAGGAAAACGGCGAGGGCAATCTGGTTCCGCTGCTGACGCGTCTGGGCCTGGTTTCCGAGCGCGAGATGGGCGATGCGCTGAGCGAGGTCATGGGCCTGCCGCTGGTCACGGCGAAGGAGTTTCCCGACGCGCCGCCGCAGAACGTGTCGATGTCGATCCGCTTCCTCAAGCAGCATCACATCGTGCCGATCGCCGAAACCGACGACAAGGTCACCTGGGTCGTTGCCGATCCGGCCGAGGAATATCCGATCGAGGCGGTGCAGCTTGCGACCGGCAAGAGCGCCGAGGTCAAGGTCGGTTTCCGCTCGGAGATCGACGATCTCATCGAGCGCTACTACGGCCAGGGCCGTTCGGCGATGGGCTCGATCGTCGAAAGCCTGTCCGAGGACGCGCAGCGCAGCGAGGACGACATCGAACACCTGCGCGACCTCGCCTCCGAGGCGCCGGTCATCCGCCTGGTCAACCTGATCATCCAGCGCGCGGTCGAGCAGCGCGCATCCGACGTGCACATCGAGCCGTTCGAGAGCCGCCTCAAGGTGCGCTACCGCATCGACGGCGTGCTGCTCGAGGCCGAATCGCCGCCGGCGGCATCGACCGCGGCGGTGATTTCGCGCATCAAGATCATGGCCAAGCTGAACATCGCCGAGCGTCGCCTGCCGCAGGATGGCCGCATTCCGCTGCGCGTGCAGGGCAAGGAGCTGGATCTTCGCGTGTCGACCGTGCCGACCAGCTTCGGCGAGTCGGTGGTCATGCGTATCCTCGACCGCGAATCGGTCGTGTTCGATTTCCACAAGCTCGGCTTCACCGACGAATTTTTGCCGAAGTTCCTCAAGGTGCTGGAACTTCCGCACGGCATCATGCTCGTGACCGGCCCGACCGGTTCGGGCAAGACGACGACGCTGTACACCGCGCTGTCCAAGCTCAACACGCCGGATGTCAAGATCATCACGGTCGAAGACCCGGTCGAATACCAGATCGAAGGCATCAACCAGATCCAGGCCAAGCCGCAGATCGGCCTCGACTTCAGCCATGCGCTGCGCTCGATCGTGCGCCAGGATCCGGACATCATCATGATCGGCGAAATGCGCGACCTGGAGACCGCGAAGATCGCGATCCAGTCCGCGCTGACCGGCCATCTGGTGCTGTCCACACTGCACACGAACAACGCCGCCGGCGCGGTCACGCGCATGCTCGACATGGGCGTCGAGGACTACCTGCTCACGTCCACCGTGAACGGCGTGCTCGCGCAGCGCCTGGTGCGCCGGCTCGACATCGAGCATGCGCAGAAATACGAGGCCCTGCCCGAGGTGGTCGAGGAATTCGGCCTGCGGCGCTACCAGCCGCAGGGAAAGGTCGAGTTGTACCGGCCGATGCCGTCGTCATTGTCGTCGACCGGCTACCACGGCCGCACCACGATCATGGAATTCCTCGTCATGAGCGAGCCGCTGCGTCGCCTCGTCATGCAGCACGCCGACATGACCAAGCTCGAGGAGCAGGCGCGCAGCGAAGGCATGCGCACGATGTACGAGGACGGCCTGGTCAAGTCGCTGCAGGGCCAGACGACAATCGAAGAAGTGCTGCGCGTGACCTCGGAAAGCTGATGCCGCTCTTTCGCTACAAGGCAGTCACCGCCGACGGCGAAATCGTCGAAGGTCAGTACGATGTCGCTTCGGAAAACGAGGCCGTCTCCAAAATCCAGGACGCGGGCAATATCCCGCTCGAAGTGGCTTCCGCCGACGGCGTGGCCGGCGGTGGCGGACTGGCCGGGCTGTTCAAGCGCGAAGCGATGAACCAGACCCAGGTGCTGCAGTTCACCCAGCAGCTCGCGACCCTGCTCGGCGCCGGCCAGCCGCTCGACCGCGCTCTGCAGATTCTTCTGGAATTGCCGGAGAGCGAAAAGGCCCGGCGCATCGTCGAGCGCATCCGCGATCACGTGCGCGGCGGCGCGCCGCTGTCCGAGGCGCTCGAGGCCGAGCCCGGCGTGTTCACGCGCCTGTACGTGAACATGGTGCGCGCGGGCGAGGTCGGCGGCGCGCTCGACACAACGCTCGCGCGTCTGGCCACCTATCTCGAACGCGCCAAGGCGCTCAAGGAGAGCGTGGTCAACGCGATGATCTATCCGGCGATCCTCGTCGTCATGGTGTTCGCCGCGCTCGTCGTGCTGCTCGTCTTCGTCGTGCCGCAATTCATGCCGATGTTCAAGGACATGAACGTCGAGCTGCCGTTCATCACCCAGATCGTGCTGTTCGCCGGCACGACATTGCAAAGCTTCTGGTGGCTGATCCTCGCGCTCGTCGTATTCATCGTGATGACGATCCGCAGGCGCCTGGCCGATCCGGAGAAAAAACTTGCCTGGGATGCACGCGTGCTGACCATGCGCGTGTACGGCCCGCTGGTCGCCAAGCTCGAAACCGCGCGGCTTGCGCGCACACTGGGGACACTGCTCAAGAACGGCGTTCCCTTGCTCACCGCGCTCGGCATCGGTCGCAACGTGCTCGGCAACACGGCGCTGGCGGAATCGGTCGACAAGGCGGCGGAAGACGTGAAGACCGGCGGCGGCCTCGCCCACGCGCTCGCCCAGAGCAAGCGCTTCCCGAAGCTCGCAACGCAGATGATTTCGGTGGGCGAGGAGTCGGGTTCGCTCGACGACATGCTGCTCAAGGTCGCCGACACGTTCGACATCGAAGCGAAGAACACGGTCGACCGCATGCTCGCCGGTCTCGTTCCGGTGATGACCCTGGTGATGACCGGCGTGGTCGGATTCATCATGATGGCGATCCTGTTGCCGATCATGAGCATCAGCGGTTCGATCCAATAGAATTCCCATCGATCCCACAGGACGAATACTTCCATGAACAAGATTTTCCTTGCACAAACGACGGCGCGGACCCGGCTCGCGCGCGTGCGCGGCTTCACCCTGATCGAAATGGTCATGGTGATCGCGCTGATCGGCATTGTCATGAGCGTGGTCGGCAGCTACGCCGTGCAGCGTTTCAACCAGGGCAAGTACAACGCCGGCAAGGCCGCAGTGCACTCGCTCGACATGAAAATCCAGGCGTACATGCTCGACAACGGCGGGCCGCCGGCGAGTCTCAACGATCTGGCCACGCGTCCCGGCAATGCGGCGAACTGGAACGGCCCGTATGCCAAGCCCGGCGACCTCAACGATCCGTTCAACCATCCGTTCGGCTACAAGGTGCCCGGCGATCACGGCGAGTACGACGTGATCTTTTACGGCAAGGACGGCAAGGCCGGCGGCGAGGGCATGGACAAGGACGTCGGCAACTGGGAGTGATCCCCGGTGAGCGGTCAGGCAGTGAGACGTGAACGGGAAGAACGCGGTACGCATGCGTCCCGCGCAGCGTTTCGCCGCACCTGTCGTTCACCGATCGCCGCTCGCCGCCCGCCGTCGGCACGCGGCTTCACCCTGATTGAACTCGTCTCGGTGTTGCTGCTGATCGCGATCGCGATCGGCATCGTCACGATGTCGTTCTCGCGCAGTTTCGCCGGTGCACGCATCCAGGCGGCAACCCGGGATCTCGTTGCGGCGCTGCGTTATGCCCGGGGTCAGGCGATCGTCACCGGCAAGGAGACGACGTTCGACCTGGATCTTGCGGCCAACAGCTACAAGGCGCCCAGCAAGGCCGTCGTCCAGTTGCCGAAGAACATGCACATGACGATGTACACGGCCGATCAGGAAATCCGCAGCGAGACTTCGGGCAGCATCCGTTTCTTCCCCGACGGGGCCTCGACCGGCGGTCACGTTTCGGTGTTCATGGGGCAGATCGAGTGGCGCATCAACGTCGACTGGCTGACCGGCGTGGTCACGCGCGAGGAATTGCGCAAGTGAAGACGATGCGCCGCATGTCGGGCTTGCGGGGCAGGGCCCATCAGGGCGGCTTCACCCTGATCGAGCTAATTGCCGCGTTCGTGATCTTCGCGCTCGGCTTCGGCATACTGATGCAAATTCTCGGTGGTGCGCTGCGTACCACGCGACAATCGGCGGAGGCGACCCAGGCGGCGCTGTACGCCCAATCGCTGCTCGATGTGCAAGGCATCGGCCAGCCGCTCAAGGAAGGCAGCGGCAGCGGCGATTTCGACAGCACCTATCACTGGCAGCTCAACATCCAGCGCTACCAGCCGCAGGCGGTGCCGGGCTCGACGATGGTGCAGGCGATGGCGGCTCCGGGACAGCCCCAGCTGTTCCAGCTCGAGTTGATCGTGAGTTGGGGCAATCAGTATCTGCAGCATCATGCGCGTTTCGTCACGCTGCGCGAGATGGCGCCGCCGCAGCCGGGCGGCAATCAGCCGCAATCTGGATTGCCACCGGGATTTGGCTAGCATGCGCCTGCAAAATTGCAAAAGCGTATCGGCGGCCCCCCACCATGCTCCGTTGCTGTCTGCGGACACGGCCAGGGGAGTGATCGTCAGGTCGCGCATGCCGCGCACATTCCAGGCGGCCGGCGGTTTCACCCTGCTCGAGATGCTGCTGGTGGTCATTCTGCTCGCAATCCTGCTTGCCGGTGCCTACGGTGGCATCAGCGCCTCCGTGCGCGGCATGCACTCGGGCGAGGCCGCTATCGAGCGCGTCGACAAGGTGCGCACCGTGCAGGAATTCCTGCGCCACCAGATCTCGCGGATCCTGCCGTTTCCGTACGCCCATTCGAAAGACGGCACGCAAGTCGAGATGTTCCGCGGTGATGGCAAATCCATGCGTTTCGTAGCGCCGATGCCCGGCTATCTCTCGCGCGGCGGGGCATATGTGCAAACGCTGGCGCTGGTGCCGGGCGACGACGGCATGCAGCTCGTTTTCACCAGCACCCTGCTCAACGGCTTCAATCTCGACAAGAGCAAGACCAGCGAGGAATCGACCGTGGTCCTGCTCGAGCATATCCGGGAAGGCGGTTTCAGCTACCGCGCGCTGAACGAGCGTGGCGAGCTGATGAACTGGAACCCGAACTGGAAGGATTCGAGCACGACGCCGCTGATGGTCGCGATCGACCTGCGCCTCGCCGCCGGCGGTCGGATCGAATGGCCGCGCATGGCCATTCCGCTGATGATGGATAGCGGCGCGCGACGCAGCGGTCCAACGGGGCTCAGCCGATGATCCGGGGTGGCTCGACGTGCGCCGCGCGGCGCGCGACACCGTCGTTCGAGAAGAGCGACGGCGTTGCCCTGATTCTCGTGATGTGGGTCATCGCGTTGATGGGGGTGCTGCTCGGCAGCTTCGCTCTGATCGCGCGCACGGAGAATCTGCAGTCCCGCCACATGTTCGACACGACCACGGCGCGCTACGACGCGATGGCCGGTGTCGAGCTGGCCCTGTTCCAGCTGCACAATCCCGATCCGCTGCAACGCTGGGTAGCGGACGGGCGGCCGTACGAGTTCCCGTACGAGGGCGCAACGGTGCGCGTGGAGATCACCAACGAGTCGGGCAAGATCGATCTCAACGTCGCCGACAGCACCACCCTGATGGCCCTGTTCCAGTCGGTCGGGCTCGATCTCGGTGCGGCCGAAGCGCTGTCCGATGCGATCCAGGACTGGCGCGATGCGGACAGTCAGGTGCGCCCGCACGGCGCCGAGGCGCCGCAGTACGCCGCCGCCGGCCTCGACTACGGGCCGACCAACCTGCCGTTCCAGACCGTGGCCGAGGTGCAACAGGTGCTCGGCATGAACTACGAGTTGTACAAGAAGATCGAACCCGCGATCACGGTGTACTCCGGTTCACGCACGCCGAACGCGGCCTATGCCCCGTACGAGGCATTGATGGCGATACCCGGAATGACCTCGCAGCTGGCGCAGCAGATCATCGCCGTTCGCCAGGCGGCCCCGCCGGGAACCATGGGGGCGATCGCGGGTCTTACCCTGCCCGGAGGCGCGGCGATCATGGCCACGGGCGGCGGCCTCACGTATAGTATCAAGTCCAAGGCCACCCTCTCCAATGGCGTCAGCATGACCTTCGACGCCACCATACGCGCGGGCGGGGTGAGCTCGTCGGGGAGGCCCTATACGGTGTTGCGTTGGCGCGACGGCGAAGCGTCGTAGCGAGAGAGCGGGCGGCTGCGGCAGTTTCCCGTTGCCTTTCGTTACGTTTCAAGAACTTATCCTTTGCGGCGCAGTCTGTAAGCCGCGCATTGCATTGTGAACAAAAACAGATCCTTGTCCTTCCTGTCGTCCCGATAGATTCTGCTCATGAGTGTGACGTCCGTCATTGACACCCAGCTTGCGCGCCTGCGTGTGCGCTACGCCGGGAGCGGGTTGCCGAAGTTCTTCGCGTGGTGGACGCGCGAGCTGAAAGGCCTGTTGCCTGCGCGCTGGCGTGGGCTGTTCGCCGAAGGTGCGCAGGAACTGCTGGTCGACACGGATGCGGGTGGATTGCGCGTCTGGCGCCAGTCGGGCGAGCGCTGCGTCGAATACGGACGTATCGCGCGTGACCAGGCGGCCGAGGACCTGCGCAACGAGTTCGCGCGGCTGCGCGACCGTATCGACGATCCCGGCGTGCGCGTGTTCCATTGCTTTCCGGCCAAGCGCACGCTGCGTCGCGAGTTGATCCTGCCCGCCGCGGCCGAAGACAGGCTGCGTCAGGTGCTTGCGTTCGAGATGGATCGGCAGACGCCGTTCAAGGCCGACCAGGTGTATTTCGACCATCGCATCGTCCAGCGCGACGCCGCGGCGAAGAATCTCAAGATCGAGTTGCACGTCCTGCCGCGTGGCCAGCTCGACAACGAATTGGCCGCGCTGACCGCAGCCGGCATCGCGCTCGACGGCGTGGATTGCTGGCGTGACGCGCCCGGCAGCGGCCGCGCGGGACTCAACCTGCTGCCGCAGGAGCGGCGCGTGAAGCGCGTCAACCAGCGCCTGCGCCTCAATCTAGCGCTTGGTGCGGCGACGGCGCTGCTGTTCGTCGCCGCCGGTCTGCTCTTTCTCAACAATCGCCAGACCGCACTCGACACGATGGGTGCCGAGGTCGACAAGGCCAAGACCGAAGCGAAGCAGACCGCGATCTTGACCAAGCGGCTCAAGGACAACGCGAGTTCGGCCAGTTACCTGTACCGGCTCAAGCGCGATTCGACGTCGATGACGGCGATGTTGGCCGATCTGACCAAGCGCCTGCCCGACGACACTTTCCTCGAACGCCTGACGGTCGACGAAAAGGGCAAGGTCGAAGTGCAGGGTCAGAGCGGCAACGCGAACAAGCTGATCGAAGGCCTGCAAAAATCCGACGTGCTCGACAACGCAGCCTTCATCGGCACGGTGCAGCCGGACCTGCGCACGAGGAAGGACCGCTTCACGATGAATTTCCAGCTGCACAAGCAGGCCGAGCCCGAACCGCAGGACAAGGACAAGAAGGCGGGTGACCGCAACGGCAGGAAGGCCGCGGAGAGTGTCGATGCGCCTGCTGCCTGAATCCGCGCGTGGCCAGCGTTTTCTCGCCGTGGTCCTGCTGCTGATCACGTTGCTGCTTGCCTACCTGCTGTTGGTGCACTGGTGGCTGGTGTCGCCGTATCTGGCGATGCGCGACGAGTACTATGACCTCAAGGATCAGCAATACCGTTTTGCCGAGCTGATCCAGAGCAAGCCGGTAGTCGAGCAGCAGCTCAAGGACGTCGCCGGACTCGAGCAGCAGAATCAGGCGTTTCTCAACGATGCCGATGCGGCCAGCGCGTTTTCGGACCTGTCGGAGCGGCTCAAGCGCGCGGTCGACCAGAACCTCGATCCGAATGGACGTTGTACGGTCAATGGCATTTCGCCGTCCGGCAGCCACACCCCGGAGGTGTACCTGCGCGTGTCAGCGAACGTCAACATGAGCTGCCAGGCGGAAACGTTCTCGAAAGTGTTGTATACGATTGAATCGAGCAATCCGTATCTGTTCGTCGATCGCCTCGTGATGTACCGGCAGCAACCGATGTTCGTTCCCGGCGGCAAACCCGCGCCGCCCGGCGCGACCCTGGTCAACTCCCAATTCATGCTTTCCGGCTTCCTGCGCCAGCCCGGCGGCGTGAAGGAGGGCAAATGAACCTGCGCGTCTCGCAGGGCCTGACCCTGGCGTTGGTCGGTGCGGCTGCATTCATGCTGCTTCTGGTTGTGCTGTTCTGGCTGGGGGTGGGTCGCGGCTACAGCTGGTGGCCGCTTGATCCGCTCGACCCGGCAGCAGGCAAGAAGAAGTTCGCCAATGCCCAGTTCAGGCTTGGCCCATGGGATAACTTCGCCGAGGTCAACGCACGACCGTTGTTCAACGAGGATCGCAGGCCGACGCCCCCGATGCCCGATATGCCGGGAGGAGAGGCAAAGCCCATTCCGAAGCTCGACGTGGTGCTGTCTGGCGTCATCATCACCTCCAAGGCGCGCCTGGCGATGGTCAAGGAAAAAGGCAAGGAAAAGTCGATGACGGTGAAGGAGGGTGCCGCGATGCCGGGCGAGTGGGCCGCCTGGAGTCTTGCCGAACTCAAGCCGCGCAGCGCGGTATTCAAGAATTCCGCCGGCCAGAGCGAGACAGTGGAACTCATTCCGGTCGCGAGCAGTCAGAGACCGACGCCGCCGCCGCCCTCGCGCGTGGCGAATACGCCGCCCGTGCCCGGACAGCCCGCGATGGCACCGCAGCCGGGCCAGGCGCCGCCGATGCTGCCTGCCCCGGTGCAGGCCGCCCCGGCGCAGCCGCCCTCGCCCGATGCGGCGGCGGCAGCGGATCTGCAGCAGCGCATCGAAGCGCGCCGCCAGCAGATACGCGAGCAGCAACAGCAGGCGCCGGCGCCCGAGGCGCCGCCGCAGCATCAGCAGTAATCTAGGTCTACTTTGGGTATATAACGATGTCGATGAAATCACTGTTTTTTTGCTTGACCGTAGCGCTCGCGCTTCCGTTGGTCGGCTGTGGCCGATCCAAACCGCCTGCGGCGAAGGCCGCCACCGCGGAGATCCCTGCGGAAGGCGAGGTCGCACCCCCTCCTCCACCCGATGAGTTGCCGCCGAAGCCGGTTGCGGCCCCCGTTGTCGCGCCACCGCCCGCGGCGGTCTCGTCGACGCCGGCGGTGTCGTTCACCCCGTTGCCGGCGGGAAGGGATCCCGCAGGCGATGCCGAACGCCAGAAGCAGAGCATGACCCGCGCGAAACAGGCCGAGGCGATCGCGAGAGAGAAGGCGCAACGGGCGGCGGAGCTCCAGAATCAGCCTGAGAGCGAGCAGTAGTGTCAGCCCGTCATTCGAAGGAGTGCTGAAGTGATCCCATGTTATCGCCCCGCCTTCATGGCGGCGTTGTCGATGCTGGTGCTGCTGACCGGCTGCGCCAACCTGCCCGGGATGAAGCAGGACGCCGTGACCGCAGAGCTGAGCACGGAGAAACCGGTGCCTCCGCCTCCGCCCTATCACGCGCCGGACGAGTCCAGACCGATCACGATCAAGCAGGGCGCGAGCGGCAAGCCGCGTACTGATTCGACGCTGACGCCGGGTACCGGGCGGCTGATTAACTACGATGTCGCCGCGGCGCCCGTATCGAAGCAGGCATCGGCGGCGGCGGGCGAAATCACCTTCAATTTTGAAAACCTGCCGATCCAGGCCGTGGTGCAGAACATCCTGGGCGGCCTCCTCAACGAGAACTACACGGTCTCGCCGACGGTCACCGGCAACGTCACGTTCTCCAGCTCCAAGCCGGTATCGATCGACCAGGCTCTGCCGATCCTGGAGATGCTGCTCGCGTGGACGAACAATGCGCTGGTGCGCAAGCAGGGGCGCTATGAGGTCGTGCCGGTCAAGGACGCGATCGCTGGCAGCCTGAGCCCGGGGTTGTACTCGGTCAAGGCCGTACCGGGCTATCAGGTGCGTGTATTCCCGCTCAAGTACATCTCGCCCAGCGAGATGCAGAAGCTGCTCAAGCCTTACGCCAAGCCCGATGCGATCGTCTCCGCCGACAACGCACGCGCGATGATCGTGCTGGCCGGCACCGCGTTCGAACTGCAGAGCTACGAGCACACGATCAACGTGTTCGACGTGGACTGGCTCAAGGGCATGTCGGTCGGCGTGATCGGCCTGCGCAACATGGATGTCGGCAAGCTCATGCCGGAGCTCGACAAGATCTTCGGCGAGAAGGCGGAAACGCCGATCGCGGGCATGTTCCGCTTCATTCCGATGGAGGCGACCAACTCCGTCGTCGTCATCACGCCGCAGGCGGACTACCTGAAGCGCGCGCAGGAATGGATCTACCGCCTCGATCTCGGTGTCGGCGAGAACGGCACCCAGCTTTACGTCTACGATGTCAAGAACGTCAAGTCCGTGGAGTTGTCCGATCACCTGAACGCGATCTTCACCGGCAGAAGCAGCGGTGCGACGAGCAGGAGCACCTCGGGCAATACCGCGCCGGGTCTGCGCGGCGGCACGATCGGCGGCGGCCTGTCGAGCGGCATCGGCAGTGGCGCGCTGAGCATCAACAACCAGCCGCGACCGCCGACGCCGAGTCTCACCACGACCGGAACCGGCACGCCGCTCGGTGGCAACAAGGAAACCGACATCCGCATCACCGCGATCGAGGAAAACAACCAGTTGCTCGTGATGGCGACGCCGGGCGAATACGATTCGATCCTCGCCGCAATCCATCGTCTCGACGTGCCGCCGTTGCAGGTGCAGATCGAGGCGAAGGTGCTCGAGGTCACGCTGCAGGGCGCGCTCAACTACGGCGTGCAGTGGTGGTTCGCCGGTTTGATCAACAACAACGGAAATGCGGCGTCGGGCTCCGGTACCGGATTCGACTACGGTTCCGGATATCAGGGCAACGTGGGAGATCGCCACCGGTTCTCGGCCGGCGGCGGCGGCTCGGCGACGCCGACCAGTGCCGCCGGCGGCATTTTCTACTCGTTTCTGAACAAGGACTTCCAGGTCGCGATCAATGCGCTGCAGACCGATGGCATCGCGAAGACTCTTTCGGCGCCTTCCATGGTGGTGTTGAACAACCAGCAGGCGAGCATCACCGTCGGCAGCCAGGTTCCGATCACGACGACGTCGTTCTATGGCGGCTCGGTCGTCACCTCGGGGACGAATGCCACCAGCAACACCATCGGTTCGACGTCCTACGTCAGCACCGGCACGACCCTGCAGATCACGCCGCGGGTCAATCCCGGCGGCCTGGTCTACATGGACGTGGCGCAGGAAATCACCACGCCCGGAACCCCGGCCACGAGCGGGGGCAACCCGCCGATCAGCCAGCGCAGCCTGAATACCCAGGTCGCGGTCCAGAGTGGGCAGACCGTGCTGCTGGGCGGCCTGATCCGCGAGGACAACGGCACCAACAACACTGGCGTACCCTTGCTCAGCAGCGTTCCCGTGGTTGGCAATCTGTTCAAGAGCTCGACCAAATCGCGCAACCGCACCGAGATCATCGTGCTGATCACGCCGCGCGTCATCTACAACAACGAAGACGCACAGACGATCACGCAGGAATATCAGGACAAATTCGAATCGCTGGCTCCGCTCCGCGCCAAGCAGAAGGCGCAGAAGGTGGAGGGGGCGCCGGATGCGCAAGGGGCAGTCGTCACCCCGCTTCCCGCGGCCGCGCCGATCGAAAAACCCAAGCAGTGAGTATCGACATGACCAGAACCAGGATTCTTCTTCTCGCCAGCGGCATGGGCATGGCGTTGCTCCTCGCGATGGGCTGCAGCCGGAAAGACCCGGCGGAGCTGGTCCGGCAGCGGGCGACCGAGCGTTGGGATTTGCTCGCCGGACGGCATGCCGTCAAGGCCTACGACTATCTCAGTCCGGGATATCGATCCACCCATACGCTCGAACAGTACGTGTCGTTCGTCGCCACCGCGCGGGTTCAATGGAAGTCGGCGAAGGTGGATTCGATCCAGTGCGACGCGGACAGCTGCACCGCCAAACTCACCGTGCTTACGGTTCTGCCCGGCGCGCTCATGCAGCGTCCGAGTGACATGGAGTATCCAGCCCCCGTGGTCGAGCAATGGGTGCGCAGCGACGGCGAATGGTATTTCTTGCCGGACGCGAAAATCGAAGCGAAGAGCATAGCGGAACAGGCGGCATCGCAAGCGGCAGCGCAGACGCCGGCGCCCGCTGCGGAAGTGCCTGCTGCCGAGGCGCCCAAGGCCGCCCCTCCCGCAGCCGCCGAAGCTGGAAGCAAGGATGACCGGAAGTAGCGGATCGATATCGGATTTCGGTATCTATCCAATTGTTTTTCCGGGGGTTCCGTCCGCGACGGGCGTGGCGCGGACGCGCCGGAGGTGCGTTCGTCCGGCCGCCAGCCGGCGGCGATTCGGCGAGCCGGGAAATTCGGCGCTGTCGGGGAGTTGCGCGGGCAATTCGGATATCGTAGACTTGAAGCGCTGTTGCTTGGGCTCGTCGGGACTTCTTGCAGAAAAAGCAGAAGCGCGAATGGGCGGGCCAGCAAAAACATAAGCCCTGTGACCGAAAGGAGTTTAGTAATGAAAAGAACCAGTCTTACGACTGCCGTCATCGCCGGTATCGCCGGTGTTGCTGGCATTTCCAACATGGCGAGCGCCGTCTATTTGAACAACGACGGCCTGGGCCAGGTCCTCATCTACCCGTACTACACCGTCAACGCCGGCAACACCACGTTGCTGACGGTCGTCAACACGACCGCTCAAGGCAAGGCCGTCAAGGTCCGCTTCCTTGAAGCCTACGACAGCCGCGAAGTCCTCGACTTCAACCTGTATCTGTCGCCGCACGACGTGTGGACGGCGGGCGTGGTTCCGGTCGGCGGCGGCGCCGGCGTGTGGACCAACGACAACAGCTGTACGGTCCCGACCGTTCCGTCCGGCGGCGCGGCCAATGCGTATCCGTTCCAGACCAGCGCGTTCGACGGCGGCGTCACCGCCACCGACGGCGGCCCGACGGATGTGTCGCGTACGCTCGAAGGTTATGTCGAGCTGATCGAAATGGGCACCGTCACCAACGCGACGAACAACAGCCTGAAGGCCATCACCCACGGCAGCAACGGCATTCCGGCCAACTGCGCGCAGGTTTATGGCGCGTGGAACGGCGGCTACTGGGTGCCGTCGGGCGCGGCCGACATCGCCTCCCCGACCGGTGGCCTGTTTGGCTCGGGTGCGATCATCAACGTCAGCCAGGGCACGATCGCCGGCTACAACGCCGACGCCATCGACCAGTTCTATCTGGCCGGCACGACCTTCCACACGGCTCCGGGTTCGCTGACCCCGTCGATCGCCAGCGCGACCTCGACGACCAGCTATGTGTTCGCTCCGAGCCCGGTCAGCAGCATCCCGACCCTGGTCACCACGACCTACGCGCTCGGTGTCGATGCGGTCAGCTCGCTGTTCATGGCTGATTCGCTGTACAACGAATACTGGACCAGCGGCGGTACGGCGGCGAGCTCCGAGTGGGTCGTCACCTTCCCGACCAAGCGTTTCTACGTCGATCCGACCATCGTTACCGGTCCGGTCATCGCGGATCCGCCGTTCGACGTCGTGTTCAGCAGCAGGAACGGTGGTACCTCGTGCTCGCCGATCGGCATCAACAGCTACGATCGCGAAGAGAAGTCGCCGGGTGGCACGATCAACTTCTCGCCGGTCAAGGTGTACGGCAACGCCCTGTGCTACGAAGCCCAGGTCGTGACGTTCAACCAGGGCACCGGTGCGAGCAAGGTGCTCGGCTCCAACCTGACGGCCAACATCAACCCCGGCGCGAACAACGGCTGGGTGCAGATCGACCTGTACAGCAAGGCGGCGACGCAGCACATCCTGCCGGCTTCGTACACGGTTGGCAGCTCCAACGTGTTCCGCGGCCTGCCGGCGACCGGCTTCTGGGTGGCCAACCTGGTCAACGGCAATGTCGGCGGCGTGCTGTCGAACTATTCGGCACTGTTCCGTCACAAGCTGCACCGCACCTGCGCCAACACCGCCGGTTCTGCCTGCTCCTGAGGCACGGAAGGTAGTTGATGTAGAGCTTCAAGAACGGGGAGGGGCGCAAGCTCCTCCCTGTTTTTTTTCCGGATCGAAAAAACCGGTTCGAGCGCAACCCTCTTGTCTGGCAGCCGCACGAACCCCATACGTTGTCGACGATAGACCAAAGCCTTGCAGTACGAGGAGAACAATATGTTGAAGAAATTGAGTTTTGCCAGCCTGACGCTGTTGCTTGCGTCCGGCGCATTCGCGCAGACCGCCACCATCACCCCCTCCAGCCCGGTAAGCACTACCGTTGGCGGCAGTTGCACCACCGTCATCAGCAGCGTTACCTACAACGCGTCGGACAACAGCTTCTCGATCAACGCCAGCAGTTGCGGAACGACCACGCCTACCCCGTCGTTTGCGTTGTCGATTTCCGCGACCACCTATACGATCGGCAGCGGCGCAGCAGCGCCCGTCATCACCTGGACGCCGAATGCGCAGGCTTCCGGCGCGACCTGTACGCTGACCCCGCCGGCCGGAATCACCGGCAGCATCAGCGGCAATACGTTCATCACCAACACGCCGACGACGGCGGGCACCTACACCTTCGCTCCGACCTGCACGTTGAACAGCACCGCGGTGGCCGTATCCCCGGCCTCGGTGTCGTTGACGGTCAGTACGAGTGGCGGCGGCGGTGGCGGTACCGGTAGCTGCGGTACGAGCGCCCAGCCCAGCTCGTCGATCAACGGCAAGGTCCTGCAGCGCCAGTGCAGCGGCGATGTGTTCATCCAACCGGGTCCGATCGCCGGCTCGCAGGGCCTGGCGCAGACCGACCTCGGCAAGGTGCTCGGCGGCACGTCGTTCGGGAGCTATTCGTATGCGGGTTACTCGCCGACGTTCTCGATCCAGAGCGGCTACTACATCGCGCTGCAGTTCACGCCGACGGTTTCCGGTTCGTTCCAGATGACGGCCAACCCGAGCTATGGAGACGGCGGCACGATCACGGTGAGCACGGTACCGGGCGCGATGACTCAGGGCAGCGCGGGCTTCGTTTGCGGCGTGGGCCGCAGTGCGGCGAACGGCATCTACGTGAGCACGGCAGGTGGCGTCTGCGGAGTGACGGTGGGCACGACCTACTACCTCAACATCGCCGACGTCGACCCTACCGGCAACAATCTGTGTTACAACGGCAGGCCGAATTCCTGCACGTTCTCGACGGTGTCCTACACGATCTATCAGTGAGGCCCGGGGTCTGATCGTTCGGCAGTCCCGGCGTGTGTCGCCGGGGCTGCCGGTCCGCCGACTTCTTTCTGGTTCAACTGTAAAAAGGCCGGTCGATTCCGGCCTTTGTTTTTTTTTCTGGTGACGACATGATGGCAAAGAAAATTCTTGTTGCGCTGCTGGCATTGGCCGGCGTTGCGGGCGATGCCTGTGCGGACGACAACGTGGAAATCGTCAAGCAGGGCGACGCCAGGGTGACCCTGACCGACGTCGAAGGTTTCCTGCAGCAGATGCCGGCGGACCGCCGGGTCGGCTTTCTGGAGAACCCGGCGCGCGTGCAACAGATGCTGATCGGTATCCTGCGCGACAAGCAGCTGGCGCAACAGGCGGTGGCGATGAAGCTCGACCAGGATCCGCAGATCCAGGCCGAGATCGCCGTGCTGAAGGACCAGGTGCTTTCGCGCCGGCGCATGAGCGCCTTCGAGGCCTCGCTGCAGATTCCGTCGATGGAATTGGCCGCGAAGGAGCAATACCTGACGCACAAGGCCGACTATGCGGTTCCCGAAGTCGCCGACGTGCAGCACCTGCTGATCTCGGAAAAGGGTCGCAGCGACGCCGAGGCCAGGGAGCTGGCGGAAAAGGCGCGCGCCGAGGCGGTGGCGAATCCGGCGGCCTTCGACCAGCTGGTGCAGAAGTATTCGGACGATCCGAGCAAGGTGAACAACCTCGGTCAGATTCGCGACGCCACCTCGGACAAATTCGTCAAGGAATTTTCGGCGGCGGCGAAGAAGCTGACCACGGTCGGCGAGATTTCGCCGGTCGTGAAGACCCAGTACGGCTACCATGTGATGAAACTGCTGCGCAAGACGCCGGCGCGGCAACAGGACTTCGCCGCGGTCAAGGATCAGCTGATCGCCAAGCTCAAGGACAACTACGTCGCCGAGCAGCGCAAGGCCTTTCTCGCCAAGCTGGACGAAACCACCCCGAGCGTCAATCCGCAAGGCATGGAAGCCCTGCAGCAGCACTACAAACTCGGGGATGTGCCCAACATCGGGGATGCGGTCAAGGCGGCAGCGCAACCCGGCTCGAAGTAACTCCGTGCGTTCCCGTCCCGATGCCTGCAAGACGCGACGTCATCGCCGAACCCGCCACCGCGCGCGGCAGAGCGGTGGCGCACAGGGGAAAGGCCCATCCGCACCCCGGCGCGCGCGGACGCGAAGGCGGGCCGGGTGATACGCGGGCATGCGGCTCGAAAATACCTTGGCCGATCGACGGCAGTCCGGCGGCATGACGCGCGATGACTCCCGTTTGCGCCGAGCGGAAAAATCGTGGGCCATCGCGGTCCACTTCATCCGTCGCGAGCTGCGCAACCGCTACCTAGGCAGCATCAGCGGCGGCCTGTGGGCCTTGTTGCAGCCGTTGATGCAGCTTGTGATCTATGGCTTCGTCTGGACCTACGTGTTCAAGATGCGCTTGCCCGGCGGTGACGCGTCGCCCGCGGCGATCGTGCCGTTCCTTGCGCTGGGCGTGTGGCCCTGGAATGCGTTCAGCGAAGCGGTGATGCGCTCGGCGACCGCGATCCAGGACAACGCGGGATTGATCGGCAAGGTTGCGTTTCCACGCGGGGTGCTGGTCCTGGCCGCGGCCAGCGCGAGCTTCCTGCTCCACGGCATCGGCTTCATCGTGGTCGTGGTCGTGGTCGAATTGCTCGGCA
This sequence comes from Rudaea sp., assembly GCF_057139185.1. Classification (NCBI taxonomy): domain Bacteria; kingdom Pseudomonadati; phylum Pseudomonadota; class Gammaproteobacteria; order Lysobacterales; family Rhodanobacteraceae; genus Rudaea; species Rudaea sp. The sequence goes on from NZ_DBNHDN010000025.1 coordinate 29,128, forward strand.
TTCCGCTTCAGCTCGCGCATCTGCCGCTGGCCTTGCTCGCGTTCGCGCTGCTGTTTGCGCTCGCGCTCGGTTTCGGCTACCTGTTCGCCGCGATCCAGGTGTTCGTGCGCGACCTCTCGCAGGTTCTCGGTCAGGTGCTGCCACTGATGATGTTCACCGCACCGGTGCTCTACTCGCGCGAATTCCTGCCCGAACGGTTCCGCCAATGGCTGGACTGGAATCCATTCACGTTCTATCCCGAATATCTGCGCGCCGAATTGCTCGGCATGGGTTCGGTCGGCGTCGCCGCGCAACTGGGCGCGCTCGGGCTGGCGCTTGCGATCCTTGCCATCGGTTATGCGGTGTTCCGGCGCCTCGATCCGCGTTTCGAGGATTTCCTGTGAACGAGGTTAACGATCCGAACGCGCGACGCGAAGATGATTCTTTGCTCGCCGTCGCGCGCAATCTGGGCAAGTCCTATCCGAAGGTGTTTCGTCCGCGCGACCGCTTGCGCGCGCTTGCCAAACTGCTCGTCGGCAACGGCCACATCGATTCGGTGCCGGTGCTGCGCGGCGTGGACATCGATGTCACGCGCGGCGAGTCGCTCGGCCTGATCGGCGAGAACGGCGCGGGCAAATCGACTCTGCTCAAGCTGCTCACGGGCGTGCTGACTCCGAGTACCGGCAGCGTCGAGGTGCGCGGCCGGGTCGGCGCCCTGCTTGAACTCGGCGCGGGCTTCCACCTCGAATACACCGGTCGCGACAACATCGCCATGTCGGCGGCGCTGTACGGCCTCGCGGCCGACGAACTGCGCGAGAAGCTGCCGCAGATCATCGACTTCGCCGATATCGGCCGCTACATCGACGAGCCGGTGAAGCACTATTCCTCGGGCATGGTCGTGCGCCTCGGTTTCGCCATCGTGGCCGCGCTGAAGCCGGACCTGCTGATCACCGACGAGGTGCTCGCGGTCGGCGACGAGTCCTTCCAGAAGAAGTGCGTGCGCTGGATGGAGGGCTATCTGGCCAGCGGCGGCACCCTGATCCTCGTCTCGCACAGCATGTACCACATACAGAAGCTGTGCCGGCACGCGTTGTGGCTGCGCCAGGGGGAGATCGCCGCCGCCGGCGACGTGTTCGACGTAACCCAGGCGTACCTGGCGTATCACGAGCGCAAGTCCGCCGCCGGGCCGGAGCGCGGCATCATCGCGGCGCAGGGCGTCGAGTTCCACCTGCTCGGTCTGGCGGTCAATGGGACGGAGCAGGAAACGTCGTTGTTCCTCGACCAGGGCGACTCGCTGTGCCTTACCGCGCGCGTACGCTCACGCGACGGGCGCGAACCGACCGTCGCCTTCGGCATCGCGCGTGCGGACGGCACGGCCGTGTACGGCGTCAGCAGCGAGATGGACGGCGTGGCGCCGCAGCGTATCGATGCGCACACCTGGGTAGCCGAGATCGTGTTTTCGGATCTCTCCCTGCTGCCCGGAACGTACACGGTCAAGGCGCATCCGCTGGATACCGAGGGTGTACGCTTGTTCGACACGATCGAGCGCGGCATCGTCGTGCGCGGCAGCACGCGTGAGTTCGGCCTCGTCCGCCTACAACACCGCTGGGGTCCGGCGGTGAAGTCAGACGCTGCGCGAGATGCCGGCGATTCCGATTCCTGAGCACCCGCCATGACGACCTCAACCTCCGCTGCGGCCCTGGAGTTCACCGGGGAACGATTCACCCCCGAATGCGTGCGCGAAATCTGGTACGAGCATTGGGCGCGCTACGCCTTTGCTGCCGGTTTCGCGCACGGCAAGCGCGTACTCGACGCGGCCTGCGGCGAGGGCTTCGGCAGCGCCCTGCTCGCGCGCACCGCCGCGCAGGTCACCGGTCTGGACGTGTCTGCGCAGGCGGTCGCGCATGCGCAGGCGCGCTACGGCGGCGCGGCGAATCTGCGCTATGTGCAAGGCGATTGCACGCAGCTGGATCTGCCCGCGGCGAGCGTCGATCTCGTCGTTTCGATCGAAACGCTGGAACATGTCCTCGCGCAGGAGGACATGGTCGCCGGCTTTGCCCGCGTGCTGGGCGAGGACGGCGTGTTCATCGTCTCCTCACCCGACAAGCATGCGTATTCCGATGTCACCGGCTTCCGCAACGAGTACCACGTGCGCGAGCTGTATCGCGACGAGCTGCTGGCGCTGCTCGGGAGACATTTTCCAGAAGTGCGCCTGTACGGGCAGAAGCTGTTGTTCCAGTCCGCGATCTGGGCGCTGGACGAGGCTGGCACGAAGGTTGCCGGCATCGCCGCGACCACGGCCGAGGCGGCCGCCGATGGCTCGACTTTGCTAAAATCCGGGCTGCAATACGACCCTTTGTATTTCATCGCGGTGTGCTCGCGCCGGCCATTGGGCGATTTGCCCAGCCTGGCATTGTTCGGCGACCGCGCCGAATCGGTGTATGCACACTACAACCATGAAGTGCGCAAGAACATCGCTGCGGGCGGGCGCATCGCCGAACTCGAAGCGCAGACCGAAGCCCTGCGCGCCGAGGTCGAACGGCTGCGGGGCGCGGGCAAGCCTTAGCGCCGGTTCCGGCTGCGGTCGCGCAGCAGCATTTCCCTTCCAGGCATTCCCTTGAGCTATCAATTCAACTACACCCTGCCGCCACTCAACGCCGCGGCGCCGAAGACCGACCCGAACGCGCCGACCTATGCGTCCGAAGACGGCATGGTCGCCTCGCTGTCGAGCCAGGAGGTCATCTTCCAGATCCGGCGCACGGGCGAGCCGCACGTGATGACCATCCAGGTCCTGCAGGCGATGGACCAGTGCCGCGAATTCCGCACCCTCGACGAGCACGTCGCCCGCATCCAGTCGACCCAGCCCGCGCTCGCGGGCAAGCGCGATGACGTGAAGCGTGTGCTCGAAAGCCTGGTGCAGCGTCAGTTGCTGATCTCCGACGGCAGCTTCGTCGAACGCCTCAGCGCATCGTCCGCGATTGCCCAGGCGCCGATGCGCGCGGTGTTCATCCGCGCCTGTGACCGGCCGACGCAGCTTGCCCACCTGTTGACCTCATTGGCCGAATACGAGCGCCGTTTCCGTGCCGGTCGCCGCTACGTGCTGCTCGACGACTCGGTGCTGCAGGCAAGCATCAACGAACAGCGCGATCTGCTGCGCGAATTCGCGCGCACGACCGGCTGCAAGGTGCACTACATCGGCCACGCCGAGCGCAGCAAGATCGTCGACAAGCTCGCGCGCGAGTTCCCGCAGGCCAAAGCGACGATCCAGAACCTGTTTGTGCGCGACAAGAGCGCCAACACGCAGCGTTTTGGCGGTGGCCGCGGCTGGAACATGGCGCTGCTGCTCTCGGCAGGATCGCGGTTCGCGCTGCTCGACGACGACCTGCGCCTGAATCTGAAACGGCCACCGTTTTTGCGCGCGGGACTCGATCCGAACCCGTCGCCGCCGATGGAGGCCGCATTCCTGGCCAACATGGAGGAGGCGTTCGGCTATGGCGAGGACGTCGATCAGGATCCGTTCGCGTTGCATCTCGACGCCTGCGGGCAGATGCTCGGCGCGCTGACGCGCGCGGCGTATCCGCTGTCGCGCCAGGCGCTGCGCGGGGCGAACCTGTCGCGGCTGGAGCTGCTGTCGGCACCGTCGCGCGTCGTCGCCACCCAGGTCGGTACGTATGGCAGCGCGCGCACCGAGAACGGCCTGTGGCTGTACCGGCTCGAGGGCCGCAGCCGCGAGGAACTATGGCGCGAGCGCGCCAGCTACCTGCGCAACACCGAGGCGCAGCATATCTGGTTCGGCGTGGCCCAGGCCCATGCCAAGGAAATCACCGGGTTCACGCCGTTCACGTTCGACAACAACCTGTTGCTGCCGTGCACGAATCCGGTCGGGCGCGGCGAGGACAGCCTGTGGAGCGCGTTGACCCGCTACGCGCACCCCGACGCGGTCGTGCTCGAGTTGCCCGAGGCGGTCGCGCATGTGCAGGAGAGCCAGCGCATCCGCTCGGACATCACGCGTCAGGCCTATACGCCGCGCGTCAACCTGTTCCTGCGCGACTACGTGCAGCGCCAGCTCGGCTTGTACAAGGCGGCCGATCCCGGTCAGCGGCTGTCGCTCTTCGCCGACGTGCTGCGCGATCTCGCCGGCGCGAGCGCGACCGAGCGCGTGTCGAATCTGCGCGAGTACCTCAGCTATGCACGCGCCGATCTGATCGATCGCCTGCAGCACCAGATCGAGGCGGCAACCGAGGCGCCGGTGTACTGGCAGGCCGATGCGCGCGCGATCGTGGAAAGCAATGCCAAAGCCTTGCTCGCCAAGGCGCCGCCGCGCCTGGGCGACTGGCCCGAGGACATCGATGATGCCGGCTGCGCCAAGGCGCTGGTCGGCGAACTGGACGGCATGGCCGATGCGCTCGAGCATTGGCCGGCGCTGTGGCGTCACGCGGCCGAGCAGGGCGAAAAACTGCTCGGTGCGCTGTAGCCTAGACGGCCGTGGGCGATCCCTGCGAGCGATCGCGCGCCGGTGCCGCCGGCCTCACCAGCGTCGTCGTCGTCACCGCGGACAGTGGCGCGGACGTCGGCGACACCCTCGCGCGCGTGCTGTGCAGCACGGCGCCGGTCGAGGTGCTCGTGGTCGACAATGCCTCGCGTGATGGCAGCATCGGGCAACTCGCCGCACGCTTCGCGCAGAATCCGTCGGTGCGCATCCTGCGCAATGCGGAAAACCTCGGTTTCGGCACGGCCTGCAATCTCGGCGCGGCCGAGGCGCGCGGCGATGCCGTGCTGCTGCTCAACCCGGATTGCCTGATCGAAGCCGACACCATCGCGCGCCTGCGCGCGGTGCTCGATTCCGATCCCCACATCGGTCTGCTCGGAGTGTTGCAGACCGGCGCGGACGGACGCGTCGATCCTGCGTCACGCCGACACGACCCGCTGCTGAAGCGCGCCGTGTCGAGTGCGTCGGGGCTTGCGCGCTTCGCCGCACGCTGGCCGGGGCTTGCCGGCGTGGACATGCCGGCGAACGAAAACGGCGCCGCGGTCGAACCGGTCGATGCGGTTTCCGGCGCGCTGATGCTGCTGCCGCGCGTGGCGTTCGATCGTGTCGGCGGATTCGACCAGGGCTATTTTCTGCATTGCGAAGACCTCGACCTCTGCCGTCGCGTGCGCGACGCGGGCTGGCGCGTGGCCTGCGCCAACGAACTGCGCGTCGTTCACGTCGGGGGTGGGTCGAGCCGGCAGCGGCCGGTGTTCGTCGCCTGGCACAAGCGTCGCGGCATGTGGCGCTGGTTCGCCAAGTTCGATCCGGCCGCGCGCAATCCGCTGTTGCGCGCGCTCGTGTTCTGCGCGATCTGGGCCGCGTTCGCGGCCAGCGTGCCGTTACTGCTGCTGCGCCGCCGCCGCGCGCGCGCGGCGCAACAGGTCGAGGTTTGACCGAATTCCGGCGTGATCGGGCAGCATCCGCCGTGCCTGCATCAGCAATGTCTCGGCGCGATCGAAGTTGCCGGCGCGCAGGTTCGCCATGCCGGCGAGATTGAGCGCGTTGATGTCGTCGGGCCGCGCGACGAGTGCGCGTTCGAGATAGGCCAGCGCCTTTTCCGGATCGTTTTCGCGCAGGTATTGCTGGCCCACGTAGATCAACGTTTCCGGCTGACCCAGCAGCGGTGCGAAAAAGCTCGCCCACTTGCGATGCAGTTTGTCGTGGTAGAAGGCGTGCTGGGCGTCGTCCGAATTGCCGCCGTGGCCCGCGCCGGAGTCGCCGATGAAAGCGTTCCAGATGCAGGTGGTCGCATCAACGAACTGGAATTCGCAGCGCGTCGCGCAGTTGATGAAAAAATCGTGGTCCTCGTAAACCGGGAAGTCGGGATCGAAGCGCGCGCCTTCCTCGACCAGGCTGCGCTGGAACAGGGTCGCGGCCGGGTGCGAGCGGTTCTGGTAGTACAACTGCACGGGATAGCTCGCGAAGCCGACGCTGCCCACCGCCTTGCCGTGCTGGTCGTGCACGCGCGCGCGCGCATAGACGACGCGCGCCGCAGGCGTGCGCGGCGCGGACAGCAGCGTTGCGACATGCGCCGGCAACAACTCGTCGTCGTCGTCGAGAAAGTTGAGCCATGCTCCGCGTGCCGCGTCGAGGCAGGCATTGGCGGCGTCGGGGCGCGGCAGGTTGCGGTCGGGATGCGGAAAGACCAGACGCAGCTGGCGACCTTTCCAGGTTTCCGGCAGCGCGCGATGGCGGCTGCCGCAGGCGGCGACGACGACGAGTTCGATATTGGGCCAGGTCTGCGCCGCGGCGGAATCGAGCGCGCGTTCCAGGGTCGGCCGGTCCATGCTGCGGATCAGGATCGAAACCAGCGCTGGATCGTTGTGCGTTGCTTGCGCTGGCGCCGCGTCGGACATCGCCGCCACCGGTTGCGATGCGATGGCGGCGAGCGCCTGCGTCGCTGCGGCATCGCCGGGGCGCAGATGGAGAACCTGCTCGAAACAGGCTCGCGCGGCGACACGATCCCCGCCCTGCAGATATTGGCGGCCCGCGGACCACACGGCCTCGGCGTCGCCGAGCCAGTGCCGGAAGGCCGCATCCCATTTGCTGCGGAGGCGAAGCACGTGCTCCGTTCTCAGCGCTGCATCGGCATTCGCGCCGAAACCGCAGCCGGAATCGCCGGCCTGTGCATGCCACAGGCAGGTGGCCTCGTCGACGTAGCGGAACGGGGTGCGCGTCGCGCAGCCGACCTGGAAATCGTGATCCTCGTGCACCGCGAACGCCGGATCGAAACGTACGCCTTCGTCGACCAGGCTGCGCTGGAACAGCAGTGCGCAGGTCGTGGCGCGGCTGTGGAAATACAATTGCACATGGTTGCCGGCGTGACTGACATGGCCCAGCGTGCGGCCTTGCGCGTCGATGACGCGCGTGCGCGAGAACACGACGCGCTCGTCCTGCGCGCGCGGCGCGGCAAGCAGGGTGGCGAGATGCTGCGGCAGCAGTTCGTCGTCGTCGTCGAGGAAGTTGAGCCATTTGCCGCGCGCCGCCTGCAGCGCAACGTTGGCCGCATCCGGCCGCGCCAGGCGCCGCTCGGGCTGCGCGCGGACCAGGCGCAGCGGGCGGCCCTTCCATGCGTCGGGCAGCGGCCGATGTGCGGCGCCGTTGGCCGCGACGACGACAATTTCGAGGTTCGGCCAGGTTTGCGCCGCGGCGGAATCCAGCGCGCGTGTCAGCGTCGGCCGATCCATGCTGCGGATCAGGATCGAGACCAGCGGTGGAGTCGCGACCGTCATGCGACTACCTCGTGGCGCGGCGATACCGATTCGCCTCCGCGCGCAGCGATTGCGCGGCCTGGCGCGCGGCAATGGCGAAGTCTTCGCCGCTGCTTGCGTAGAGGATCGCACGCGAAGAACTGATGATCAGCCCCTCGCCGTTGCGCGTGCCGCCGTTGCGCACCACCGCCTCGACATCGCCACCTTGCGCGCCGACACCGGGCACGAGCAACGGCATGTCGCCGACCAGCGCGCGTACCTGCGCCAACTGTCCGGGCCAGGTCGCACCGACGACGAGGGCGCAGTTGCCGTTCGCGTTCCAGTCGCGCGCGATCGTTGCGGCGACGTGCTGGTACAGCGGCAGTTGCTCGCCGTTGGCGCCGCGCACGTTCAGTTCCTGCAGATCGGCCGCGCCCGGATTGGAGGTGTGGCAGAGCAGGATCGCGCCCTTGTCCGCGCGATCGAGGAACGCCTGCACCGAATCGCGGCCGAGGTACGGATTGAGCGTGACTGCATCGGCGCCGTAGCGTTCGAACGCTTCGCTCGCGTAATGCTGCGCGGTGGAGCCGATGTCGCCGCGCTTGGCGTCGAGGATCACCGGGATGCCGGGATGCTTCGCGTGGATGTGCGCGATCAACCGCTCCAGCGCATCCTCTGCGCGCAGCGCGGCGAAATGCGCGATCTGCGGTTTGAAACAGCAAACGAGGTCGGCGGTGGCGTCGACGATGGCGCGGCAGAACGCGAAGATCGCGTCAGGGTGGTCACGTAGCAGCGGCGGAAAACGCGATGGCTCAGGATCGAGGCCGACGCAAACGAGCGAGTCGTTCCGACGCCACGTTTGTTTTAGCGAGTCGACGAAGTTCATCTCGATGGGCAGTGTAGACTTTTCCCGAGTCCCGAGTCCCGAGTCCCGAGTCCCGAGTCCCGAGTCCCGAGTCCCGAGTCCCGAGTCCCGAGTCCCGAGTCCCGGCACCGCTTACGCCAGTTTGCGGTACTTGATCCGGTGCGGCTTGGCCGCCTCCTCGCCGAGGCGGCGCTTCTTGTCCTCCTCGTATTCCTTGTAGTTGCCGGCGAAGAACTCGACGTGCGAGTCGCCCTCGAAGGCGAGGATGTGGGTGGCGATGCGGTCGAGGAACCAGCGGTCGTGCGAGATCACGAAGGCGTTGCCGGGGAATTCGAGCAGCGCATCTTCGAGCGCGCGCAGGGTTTCGATGTCGAGGTCGTTGGACGGCTCGTCGAGCAGCAGCACGTTGCCGCCCTGCAACAGCGTCTTCGCCAGATGCAGGCGGCCGCGCTCGCCGCCGGAGAGGGTGCCTACGATCTTCTGCTGGTCCGGGCCCTTGAAGTTGAAGCGGCCGATGTAGGCGCGCGACTGGATCTCGATGCCGTTGATGTTGAGGATATCCGAGCCGCCGGAGACTTCCTGGAAGACGTTGTGCTTGCCGTCGAGTTTTTCGCGGCTCTGGTCGACGTAGGCAATCTTCACCGTCTGGCCTTCGATGATCTCGCCCTTGTCGGGCTTTTCCTGGCCGGTGATCATCTTGAACAGCGTGGATTTGCCGGCGCCGTTCGGGCCGATGATGCCGACGATCGCGCCGGGCGGCACCTTGAAACTCAAGTCGTCGATCAGCAGGCGCTCGCCGAACGATTTGGACACGCCCTTGAACTCGATCACGTTGTCGCCGAGGCGCTCGCCCGGCGGAATGAAGATTTCGTTGGTCTCGTTGCGCTTCTGGTAGTCGACCGATTGCAGCTCGTCCATGCGCGCCAGACGCGCCTTGCCTTTGCTGCGCCCGCCCTTGGCGTTCTGCCGGGCCCATTCCAGTTCGCGCTGGATCGCTTTCTGTCGCGCCTTCTCGCTCGAAGCTTCCTGCTTGAGGCGCTCGTCCTTCTGTTCCAGCCACGAGGAATAGTTGCCTTTCCACGGAATGCCGCGGCCGCGGTCGAGCTCGAGGATCCACTCGGCCGCGTTGTCGAGGAAGTAGCGATCGTGCGTCACCGCGACGACCGTTCCCGGGAATTTCTGCAGGAACTGCTCGAGCCACTCGACCGACTCGGCATCGAGATGGTTGGTCGGCTCGTCGAGCAGCAGCATGTCGGGTTTGGACAGCAACAGGCGGCACAGCGCGACACGGCGCTTCTCGCCGCCCGAGAGTGTCTTGATCTTCACGTCCCATGGCGGCAGGCGCAACGCATCGGCGGCGACGTCCAGGGTGCGCTCGAGCGTATGACCGTCGCCGGCGGCGAGTATGGCTTCGAGGCGCTGTTGCTCGGCGGCGAGCTTGTCGAAGTCCGCACCTTCCTCGGCATAGGCGGCATAGACCGCATCGAGCTTGGCCTGTGCATCGGTGATGTCGGACACGCCTTCCTCGACCGACTCGCGCACGGTTTTCTCCGGATCGAGTTGCGGCTCCTGCGCCAGATAGCCGATCTTGATCCCCGGTTGCGGCCGTGCCTCGCCGTTGTACTCGCTGTCGACGCCGGCCATGATGCGCAGCACGGTCGACTTGCCCGCGCCGTTGAGTCCGAGCAGGCCGATCTTGGCGCCGGGGAAGAACGAAAGCGAAATGTCCTTGATGATCTCGCGCTTCGGCGGCACGACCTTGGACACACCGATCATGGTGTAGATGTATTGCATGGGAGTCTTTTCGATGAGGGATGGAGCGCTGGGCCGCGTATTATCCCAAATCGCGGGCGGCGCCGCACGTTTGGTGATCACGGGAACCTCGGTGCGGTGCGGTCGGCGATGCAGCGCGTGGCTGCGGACCGGCGAAGCCCGGAACCTGTCCGACAAACATGATTGCGTCGTTTATATCAAGAATCCGGAGGGCCCGACGGCGCGACGGGCGGTTCCACGGTGCGCAGAAACGCGGCCAGCGCGGCAACCGCCGCGTCGTCGCGATAGAGCGTGGTTTTTGCGGCGTCGATCCGCTGTGCGAGTGCGTCGCGCCAGGCGGCATCCTGGGCAAGTCGCGTCGCGATGCGAACGTAGTCGTCGCGGTCGGTCGCGACCAGTTCGCCGACGCCGAGCAGGCGAAGCATGCCGCAGGTCTGCCTGCCGCGCATCAGCGCGCCGGGCAGGGTAACGATCGGCAGGGCGCGCCACAGCGAATCGAGGCTGGTGATTCCGCCGGAAAAGTCGAGCGAGTCCAGACACGCGTCCGCGTGGTCGAGAAAACGTCGATACTCGGTTGCCGCGAGCTTGGCGTGGACGCGACAGCGCGAGTCGAAGTCGACGCCGTGCTTCGCCAATTCCGCGCGCAGGCGATCGGCGAGTTCGTCCACCGTCGTCGCTGCCCTGGCGTTGCAGAGAATGTCGAGTCGGGCGTGCGCGCTGGCCTGGAGTACGCGGGCGAACAGCGCATCGTGGGCCGGATGCAATTTGTCCGCACTCTGCGCGCACACGAAGCGGAACGTTCCGTCGTTGGCGGCGCGCCGGACCGGTTGCTTGGTCGCGGCCGGCGGATCGAGGTAACAGCCCAGGTGCGGAAGCCTGATCAGGCGCTCGGAATAATGCGTGGCGGCATCGTCCGGTTCGCAGGCATCCGCGCCGAGAAAATAGTCGATCGTTTCCAGGCCGCTGGTCACCGGATGCCCCCATGCCGCAACCTGCACCGGCGCGTGGCGCAGCGCGGCTACCGCTTGCGTGGTCCGGTCCATGCCGATGTCGGGGAACAGGACGATGTCGGGCGAGTATGCGCGCAGCGCGTTGATCCAGGCTTCGGGAGAACGCTGGCCGTGCTCGAAGCGGGAGACGCGTGCGCGCCAGTTCGCGGTGCTCGCATCCTCCACGGTGCCGGGGTGAAATGCCGCGAGTTCGAAATCGTCCGAGGGTAGCGCAAGCAGTGTCGACGACCAGATGCGGCTGACGGAGTGCGCGTTGAGCGAGGCAGAGAACACCGCCAGCTTGCGTCGCCGATTGCCGATCGGCCGTGCGGCCAGGTCGCTCAATGCGGGATAGGCCGCACGCGCGAGCTTGCGCAGCACGCCCGCGTTGCGTTTTTGTTCGGCGACGAGCGGCAGGCCGAGATAGGCGAGATAGAAGTTCGTCGCGCAGACCAGCGTGTCTGCGGCCTGCGCGGCGATCCTCGGATCGCTCCAGTCGAGCGCCTCGAACCATCCCATGCCGCTGCGCCAGCGCGCCAGATATTGCTCGCGCGCCGCAGGGTCGCGAGCGACGATTGCCTCGGGCATCTGCAATCGTTGCCAGCGCGCGATCAGGTTGTCGGGCGCCAGCTCGAGCACGCGCTTCAGGTGCTCGTGCGCCTTGCCGTATTCGCCGATGCCGAACTGGGATGTGGCGAGTTGCAGGCGCATGTCGACCGCGCCGGGAGACAGCGCCAGCACCTGCTCGAGTACCGGGATTTGCTCGGCTTCGCCCGCGCCGCTGCGTTGCATGGCGGCGGCGAGCAAGGCCAGCGGCTTGAGTTGCCCGGGGGCGAGGGCGACGGCACGCTCGAGTGCTTCGCGCGCGCGCGCGGGATCGTTCGCCTGGAGCAGGCTGAGGCCCAGATTGATCCAGCTCTGGCCGTCGTGCGGCTGCAAACGCGCCGCATCGGCATAGTGGTGCGCAGCGGTGGTGAAATCGCGTGCGTCGTACGCGCGATTGCCGAGCTCGAATCGGCGCGCGGCTTCGTTCTGGGAGTGGGCGGATGTCGACATCGCGTGCGGCCGGATATGGGGCAGGAACCGGGCGCGGCCGCTCCCGCATCTGCCGGCCTGCGGCAAGCGATCCCTGCGACAAGCTCCGGGCGCCCAAGGTATACTAAAAAGTCACGAAATGGGAGTGCGCAATGTTCTCACGCGAGTTGAAGATCGAGGGTTACGATCCCGAGTTGGCCGGTGCGATCGCGGCGGAGATGCAGCGCCAGGAAGACCACGTCGAGCTGATCGCATCGGAGAACTATGCAAGCCCGCGCGTGCTCGAAGCGCAGGGCAGCGTTTTGACCAACAAGTACGCCGAAGGCTATCCGGGCAAGCGCTACTACGGCGGTTGTGAATACGTCGACGTCGCGGAACGTCTTGCGATTGAGCGCGTCAAGCAGTTGTTCGGCGCCGACTACGCCAACGTGCAGCCGCACTCCGGCTCGCAGGCCAACCAGGCGGTGTACTTCGCCCTGCTCAATCCGGGCGACAAGATTCTCGGCATGTCGCTCGCGCACGGCGGCCATCTCACCCACGGCGCCAAAGTCAATGTGTCGGGCAAGCTGTTCGACGCCATGCAGTACGGCGTCAACGACAAAGGGCTGATCGATTACGACGAGGTCGAGAGGCTCGCGCTCGAGCACAAGCCGAAGATGGTCGTCGCCGGCTTCAGCGCGTACTCGCAGGTCGTCGACTGGGCGCGCTTCCGCGCGATCGCGGACAAGGTCGGCGCCTGGCTGTTCGTCGACATGGCGCATGTCGCCGGCCTCGTCGCCGCGGGCGTGTATCCGAATCCGCTGCCGCACGCGCACGTCGTCACCTCGACCACGCACAAGACGCTGCGCGGCCCGCGCGGCGGCATCATCGTCGCCAAGGGCGCGGGCGAGGAGATCGAGAAGAAACTGCAGTCGATCGTGTTCCCCGGCATCCAGGGCGGCCCGCTCATGCACGTGATCGCGGCCAAGGCGGTGGCGTTCAAGGAAGCACTCGAGCCGGAATTCAAGGCCTATCAGCAGCAAGTCGTGAAGAATGCGCAGGCGATGGCCAGGGCGATCATCGCGCGTGGCTACAAGATCGTCTCGGGCGGCACCGAAAACCACCTGATGCTGGTCGACATGATCGGCAAGGGCGTCACCGGCAAGGACGCCGAAGCCGCGCTCGGCAAGGCGCACATCACGGTCAACAAGAATGCCGTGCCGAACGATCCGCAGAAGCCGTTCGTCACTTCGGGCCTGCGCATCGGCACGCCGGCGGTGACCACGCGCGGCTACAGGGAACCCGAATGCATCGCGCTCGCCAACTGGATCTGCGACGTACTTGACGCGCCGGGCGACGAACGCGTGATCGCGGGCGTGCGCGGCAATGTCGAGAAGCAGTGCAAGGCGTTCCCGGTTTACGGCTGAGGTAGATGCACTGCCCGTTCTGCCAGCACTCCGACACGCGCGTGATCGACTCGCGCGTATCCGACGATGGCGCCACGATCCGGCGCCGGCGCGAGTGCGAGCGTTGCGGCGAGCGTTTCAACACGTTCGAGACCGCCGAGATCAAGCTGCCCGGCGTGATCAAGAACGACGGTCGCCGCGAGACGTTCGACGAGCGCAAGCTGCGCACCAGCTTCGACCTGGCGCTGCACAAGCGGCCGGTGGCGCGCGACCTGGTCGATGCCGCGGTGCGTACGGTGATCGACGACTTGCGCAAGCACGGCGAGCGCGAAGTGCCGTCGCGGCACATCGGCGAACTCGTCATGCGTGCGCTGAAGAAGCTTGATCAGGTCGCCTTCGTGCGTTTCGCCTCGATCTACCGCAGCTTCGAGGACGTGCAGGCGTTTCGCGAGGAGATCGAGAAGCTCGAGCGCGACCTGCCGGCAATCGAGGGCCTGCAGCTGCCGCTGCTCGGCGATGTGGTCGTGCCGATCGAGAAGAACAAGAAGCGCTGATGTCCGCCGCGGTTGTCGCCTTCTCCGCCGTCGACCACGCGCATATGGCGCGCGCACTGCGTCTGGCCGAACGCGGCCTGTACACGACGCAGCCGAACCCGCGTGTCGGCTGCGTGATCGCGCGCGCCGCGGAAATCGTCGGCGAAGGCTGGCACGAGCGCGCGGGCGAGGCGCACGCCGAAGTTTTCGCCTTGCGTGCGGCGGGAGGGCGCGCGCACGGCGCGACGGCGTATGTCACGCTCGAGCCCTGCGGCCTGCACGGGCGCACGCCACCGTGTGCGGATGCATTGATCGCGGCCGGTATCGCACGCATCGTGATCGCGAGCGAAGACGCGTTCCAGCGCGACGGCGGTGCCGTCGAACGCATGCGCGCCGCCGGCATCGTGGTTGAGTCGGGATTGATGCGCGAGGCGGCGCGCGAATTGAATCGTGGGTTTTTCTCGCGTGTCGAGCGCGGGCGGCCGTGGCTGCGTGTCAAGCTGGCGATGAGCCTCGACGGTCGTACCGCGCTTGCGAGCGGCGAGTCGAAATGGATCACCGGCGAGGCCGCGCGCGCGGACGTGCAGCGCTGGCGTGCGCGTTCGTCCGCGATTCTCACCGGCAGCGGCACCGTGCTTGCCGACGATCCGCGGCTGACCGTGCGGTGGCCTCCGGCAGAACCAAAATTCGTTGCACCGATGCGTGTCGTGCTCGATCGCGAATTGCGCACGCCGCACGCAGCCCGCGTGCTCGACGACAGCGCACCGACGCTGGTGTTTCATGCCGCCGGCGCGGAGCCGGAGCACGAAGGCTTCGCGCGCGCCGAATTGATCCCGGTCGATGAACGCGACCGCCGCCTCGATCTGGCGCAGGTATTCGCGCACCTTGCCGCGCGCGGCGTCAACGAAATCCAGGTGGAAGCCGGACCGACGCTGTGCGGTGCCCTGCTCGAGGGTGGCTTCGTCGACGAACTGCTCGTCTACGTCGCGCCGCTCGTGCTCGGCGACAGGGCGCGGCCGTTGCTGGCGCTGCCCGATCTTGCGGCGATCGACGACGCGCAGCGTTGGCGCGTCGTCGATCGCCGCCAGGTTGGCGGCGATGCGCGTCTTCTGTATCGGGGGTAGAGCATGTTCAGCGGTATCGTGCAGGCGGTAGGGAAGATCGCATCCTTGCAGGCGCGTGGCGGCGACGTGCGCCTCGTGGTCGATGCGCAGGGTCTCGGCGTCGACGGCGTCGCGCCCGGCGACAGCATTGCGGTGGCCGGAGTGTGCCTGACCGTGGTCGGGATCGACGCGACGCGACTTGCGTTCGATGTATCGAACGAAACCCTGTCGCGTACGAGTCTGGGCACGCTCGACCCGGGTTCGGGAGTGAATCTGGAAAAGGCGCTGCGCCTGGCCGATCGCCTCGACGGCCATCTGGTCTCGGGCCATGTCGACGGCATCGGCCGCGTGCTTGCGATCGAGCCCGACGCGCGCTCGCAGCGCTGGACGTTCGAGGTGCCCGTGGAATTGGCGAAGTACATCGCCGGCAAGGGCTCGGTCTGCATCGACGGCACCAGCCTGACGGTCAACGAAACCGAAGGCGCGCGGTTTGGCGTCAACCTGATCCCGCATACCGTCGCGGTGACGACGTTCAAGGACCGGCGCGTCGGTGACGCAGTCAACATCGAGGTCGACCTGATCGCGCGCTACGTCGAGCGGTTGCTGCGCGGCTGACATGCGCTGGTTTCACCATCCCGTCGGCGCGCTGGTCGCGGAACTTGCGATTCTCGCGTTGCCGTTCAACGCGGCATACCGCTTTGCGATGCAAATTGTCTACCGGTTGGACGCGTTGTGGGGCGTACTGTTTGCACTTGTCACGGCGGTGATCGCCTGCAATGCGTATAACCTCTATGCGCGTTTCGTCGCGAGGCGCACAGCAGACGAGCTCGCGCCGCAGCGCACACGCGGGGCGTTGTACGGATCGGCGCTCGGCGCGTTGCTGATCGTCGTCGTCGTGGCAACGCTTGCCATTGAGGGTGCGGCCACATTCGACGTCGGCAGCGCGTTCGCGCGTGCCGGCCTGCCGGGCGTGGCGATCCTCGCCGGCACGTTCGAGGAACTCGTCGCGCGCGGCATCGTGCTGCGCAATCTGGAAAATGTTTTCGGCAGCTTTGCTGCCATCGCCTTGTCCGCACTGCTGTTTGCCTCGTTGCACATGAGCAATCCGGGCGCGACGCCGCTGTCGATCACCGCACTCGGCATCGAAGGCGGCGTGATGCTCGGCGTGGTCTACGTCGCGACGCGCTCGCTGTGGTGGACGGCCGGCATCCACACCGCGTGGAACTTCACCCAGACTGGCCTGTTCGGCATCGCCGATTCGGGCCATTCGGGGCAGGGCTTGCTGCGCACGGAACTGGCCGGCCCGGACTGGTTGACCGGCGGCGCCTTCGGCATCGAGGCTTCCGCCGTGAGCGTCGCGCTTTGCGCTATCGTGGCGGTGGTGTTCCTGATTCACGCACAACGGCATGCGCAATTCTTGCCGCCATTCTGGAAACGTACTCATGCAATTTGACGTCATCGAAGACATCGTCGCCGACATCCGCGCCGGGCGCATGGTCATCATCGCCGACGACGAGGACCGCGAGAACGAGGGCGACCTGATCATGGCCGCGCAGGCGGTGACTGAGGAGTCGATCGCGTTCATCGTGCGTCATTCCAGCGGCATCATCTGCCAGCCGATGCTGCGCGCGCGCCTGGACGAACTGCAACTGCCGCAGATGGTCAGCGACAACAGCGAGAGCCATCGCACCGCGTTCACGATCTCGGTCGACTACCGCCACGGCACGACCACGGGCATCTCCGCCGCGGATCGCGCGCGCACCATCCGCGCGCTCGCCGATCCGACCTCGCGGGCCGGCGATTTCGCGCGTCCCGGCCATATCTTCCCGCTGCGTTACAGCGAGGGCGGCGTGCTCACGCGCGCGGGCCACACCGAGGCGACGATCGACCTTGTGCGCCTTGCCGGTCTGCCCATGTTGTCCGGCATCCTCGTCGAGATCGTCAACGACGACGGCACGATGAAGCGCGGCGCGCAGCTGATCGAATTCGCGCGCGCGCATGGGCTCAAGGTCGGCACGATCGCCGACCTGATCCGCCATCGCCTGCAGACCGAAAAGACCGTCGCGCGCGCCTTCGAGCGCGAGGTCGAGACCGAATTCGGCCCGTTCCGCCTGGTCGGCTATCGCAATGCGCTGTCGGATCTGCCGCATTTTGCCCTGGTGCGCGGCAGGATCGACGACGGCGCGCCGGTGCTTACCCGGGTGCACGTGCGCGATACGCTGTCCGACGTGCTGCACCTGACCGACACGCCTTGCGGCCTGACCGCCGGTGCCGCGATGCGTCGCATCGCCGACGAGGGCCGCGGCGTCGTGGTCGTGCTCGCCGACGCGAACGAGGCCGCCGGCGCGCTCGAGCGGCTGGCGCGCGGCACGCAGGATCGCGCCGAGTCCGCGTTCGACGGCCGCCAGCACGGCCTCGGTGCGCAGATCCTCGCCGATCTGGGCGTGCGTCGCCTGCGTGTGCTCGGCACGCCGCGCCGGTTCCGCGGGTTGGACGGTTTCGGTCTGGAAATCGCCGGCTACGACGAGGTCCACGAGCAGCGGCTCGGGTAAACTAGGCAGGCGGAATCCTCCGCCGCCACCTTGTTGCTACCGATGCCCGACTACTCCGGCGAATTGCGTCGCCATGCCGATGCGCGGTTCGCGATCATCGCCAGCCGCTGGAATCCGGGCATTGTCGACGTGCTCGTCGACGGTGCGCGCCGCGCGCTGCGCGAGCATGGCGTCGATGACGAGGCGGTCGATCTGGTGCGCGTGCCGGGCGCGTGGGAAATTCCCTTCGCCGCGGCCAGGCTGGCGCGCGCAGGCGGGCATGCGGCGATCCTCGCGCTCGGCTGCGTCGTGCGCGGCGACACCCGCCACTACGAGCACGTCGCCGACAACTGCGCGCAGGCACTGATGCGCGTCGCGCTCGACGGTGGCGTGCCTGTGCTCAACGGCGTGCTCGCGGTCGAGCGCCACGCCGACGCGCAGGCACGCGCCGGCGGCGTGCATGGCAACAAGGGCGAGGAAGTCGCGCTTGCCGCGATGGAAATGGTCGATCTGTGGAACAAACTATGAGCAAGCACCCACGCCCCGACGGCATCGACCTGACCGCGCGCGCGCGCGCGCGCCGGCGCGCGTTGCAGGCCATCTACGCCTGGCAGATCAGCGGCAATTCGATGGCGAAAGTGATCGATGAATTCCGTCACGAACAAGACATGGAAGTCGCTGATCTGGGCTACTTCGAAGACCTCCTGCGCGGTGTCGACGCGCACTGTGCCGAGCTCGACGCGGACCTGGCGCCGTATCTCGACCGCGCCGTCGCCCAGGTCGATCCGATCGAACGCGCCGCGCTGCGCCTCGCCGCGTACGAGTTGCGCCACCGCATCGACGTGCCGTACCGCGTCGTCATCAACGAGGCGATCGAGGTAACCAAGCGCTTCGGTGCCGATCACGGCCATACCTACATCAATGGCGTGCTCGACAAGTTGGCAGCGCAGGTCAGGCAGGCAGAGTACGCGGCAGGCATACGCGGCTGAGCCGGAGGCGGCGATGATTTCCTGGGTCGAGGCCAAGGCAACGGCGCTTTCTTTGCCGGGTGCGGAAGAGCGCGATCATTTCGGCAGTCCGTCGTTCCGCGTCGGCGGAAAAATCTTCGCGCAGATTTCTGCACAAAAAAAATCCGAGCATCGTGCCGTGCTCAAGCTGACGCCGGCGGATCAAGCCGCGCTGATCGCCTCCTTTCCCGAAACGTTTTCATCGATTCCGCAATGGGGAAAACATGGGTGGACCCATGTGCAGCTCGACTCGATCGAAGACGCTTTGTTTCGCGATGTTCTGCTGAAAGCGTGGCGGCGGGTAGCGCCGAAGCAGCTGGTCGCCGCATTCGACGAAGCGAAACGGTGATGCGCGTGTCCGGGTCGGATCAGCATGGCCGAGTTTGATTTGATCGAGCTGATTCGCATGCGCTGCGCGCGCGCGCGCGCGGACGTACGCCTGGGCATCGGCGACGATGCGGCCCTGCTCGCCGTGCCGGGCGGGCAGGCACTCGCGGTCTGCACCGATACGCTGGTTTGCGGCGTTCATTTCCCGAAAGACACGGCGCCGTACGACATCGGCTGGAAGGCGCTCGCAGTCAATCTTTCCGATCTCGCCGCGATGGGTGCGACGCCGGCCTGGGCGACCCTGGCCCTGACCCTGCCGGATGCCGATGCGGGGTGGGTAGCCGCATTCGCCGACGGCTTCGCCGCGCTCGCGGGCGAATGCAAGCTCGCGCTGGCCGGCGGCGACACGACGCGCGGGCCGTTGACGATCACCGTCACCGCGCACGGTTTCGTACCCGAGCATCTGGCGCTGCGCCGTACCGGCGCGCAGCCGGGAGACGCGGTGCTCGTCACCGGTACGCTCGGCGATGCGGCTGCCGGGCTGGCGCTGCGTCAAGGTGCGCTACGCCCGGGCAGGGGCGAGGAGCAGTTGATCGCGCGGCTCGACCGACCGGTGCCGCGCATCGCGCAGGGCCTGCTGCTGCGCGGGCGTGCGCACGCCTGCATCGACGTGTCGGACGGACTCCTCGCCGACCTCGGCCACATCTGCAATGCCAGTGCAGTCGGCGCGGAAATCGACCTCGCGATGCTGCCCGCGTCGCCGGCCCTGCTCGGCCTGGTTGCCGACGATGCGCGTGTGCCGCTGCAGCTCGGCGGCGGCGACGATTACGAATTGTGCTTCACCGCGGCACCCGCGCTCGCCACCGGGTTGCTCAACGACCTCGCGCGCAGCGGCTGTGCGGCCACGCGCATCGGCCGCATCGTTGCCGAGCCGGGCGTACGCGTGCGCGACGTGGATGGCGCTTTCATCGCCTCGCCGCGCGCCGGCTGGGAGCATTTCTCCTCATGAAGCTCGACCCGGGTCAACGTGGCGTGCTGCTGCGCGATCCGGCCGGATGGATCGCCTGCGGTTTCGGTTCGGGGCTGAGTCCGCGTGCGCCCGGCACCGCCGGTTCGCTGGCCGCGCTGCTGCCGTGGTTTGCGCTGCGCGAGTTGCCCTGGGCGTGGTATCTCGCCGCCGTCGCGCTGGCATTCGCGCTCGGCGTCCGGGTCTGCGCGCGCGTCGTGGCGAAATTGCGCATCGCCGATCCGGGCTTCGTCGTCTGGGATGAATTCGTCGGTCAGTGGATCGCGCTGTTGCCGCTGTTGTGGCTGCCGTTCGCATGGTGGCAGCTTGTGGCGGGGTTCGCGTTGTTCCGCATCTTCGACATCGTCAAGCCCTGGCCGGTATCGTGGGCGGACCACAACGTCGGCGGCGGGCTCGGCGTGATGCTCGACGATGTGATCGCCGGCCTGTATGCCGCGCTCGTGCTGGCCGTGCTGCAGGGTCTGGCGGCAGCGTGGGGCCTGTCGTGACGCGCGCCGCGGTGCGACGATCCCGTACCCGGTTGCCGGGGCCGCAACCAGGGTCCGAGTCCGGACGCACGTTTGCACGAACCCACCGACGCGCGGCTTTGCCTGTTCTTCAGCCGCGCGATGGCGGGCATGGGTTGCTCAGAAAGTCGCGTCCTGGCTCGTGGATCGGCAGTCGTGTCGGTCGTGCTGCCGATTGCCGTTGAAGAAGAAAAGTTCGGCGAGGTGGCGCAACAATTTGCCGGTGCGCACCAATGCTGGCATTGGATCGCGCCAGTTCCAGTATGCCCAACTGCGGCAGCGCAGTGTCGAAGCAAACCAGTCCAGGAAACGCAGCTTGTGTGCTCCACGCAGCGCGCGAAAGGTTTGCAGGTCGCGATAGAAGTCGACCCACAGCAAACGCCGCAACCGCGGCTGCGGTTCGAGGTCCGACGGCAGTTCGCCGGTCAGCTCGCGGAATGCGAGCGCGGGCAGGTTGAGGCCGCAGTCGACGAGATGGCCTATGCTCGAGAACGGTCGCGCGTTGAAGTCGATCAGGCAGAAACGCCCGGTCTCGCGGTCGAGCAGCCACTCGATGCCGAAGATGCCATGGTAGTGCAGGCCACCGAGCAGGGTTCGCGTCTGCGCGAGCAAAGTGTCGTCCTGGTCGGCGGGCAGCCCGGCGGGAATTTCTCCGAATGAGGTCGTGCCGCAATCGGGCTTGTTCTGCCGCCAGCGCCGGTGGGTGGCCATTTGCACGACCCGGCCCGACGCGTCGCACAGGCCGTAGCAATCGAAGATGTAGCCGTCGCCGCCGCGCAGCATGCGTTGCACGATCGCGGCGCGGGCGCCTTTGCTGCGCACGTGATCGAGTAATTCGTCGCGTGTTTCGAATTGGCGGTTCTTGTCGTGGACGTTGTTGCCCGGCGCACCCACGTAGAACGGTTTGAGCAGGTAGGGTCCTGCATGTCCGGCACTCCATTGCTCGAGTTGCTCCGGCGTCGGCTCGGCGATGCCGGGCACGACGGGCAGGTCGAGTGCGGAGGCGATCGTGCCCAGGCTGTTCTTGGAAATGATGCGCAGCAGTTCGTCGTGGCTGGTCGTCCACAGACGGAAATGTGCCGACAGCCGTTGCGCATGCCGCGACAGCAGCAGGGCGTGTTCATCGCAAACCGGAATGAGCACGGGGCGTTCGTCGGCCGCGCAGCGCGGCCATTGCAACAGGAATTCGATCAACGCATCGCCGCCGCGCGCCTGTACCGGTACGTCGACGAGGTCGGCCATGCGTGTATGCCGAACGAGGTCGCGGTCGGAGAAGACGAGAGCCTGTGCGGCGATGCCGGCACGATGCAGCGCGCGGACGGTCGCAAGACCGGTCAGCGGACGCGAGAGAACGATCGCACGTGGCGTAGACATATTTCGTGCGGAGAGGAAACTGCGATATCCCGCTGCCATTGATGCGCGATTCCGGTCATTCCGCTGTTTGGCGCAGTGGCTCGGCGACCACGGACGACCTTGGCAAACGGATTTGCTTCATCGCTCTTTCCCCGCCGAATTTCCGGCCTGAGCAGATTGTGTGCCGAACGCGAGTGGCAGCCCCTCTTCCGGCGCCGCCGGCCGGCGCAGGTAAACCGCCTTGCTTGCTGTCCCCTTCCTTCCAGCCCCAACCGGAAGTCGGATTTTCACAACTATAGCAGTATTGCGCGATACGCGGCGCCCGGCGCGCCCAGGATTGCAGGCGCTTCGCAGGCTTCCGCGAATTTCCCGCGCAAACGACGTCGCCGCGAACGCCCGAATTGCCTCGCGATGGCGGGCTTAACAAGGCGCGTGGGATAGTGCGCGCGATGTTGCGCCGGCCTCGAAACGTGAAAATCGGACGGTAGCCGCGATCGTATTTCCAACAGATGCCGTGTCGGGTGCTTGCCATGACTGAAGACGAAATCCGCAAACGTGCGTTCGCAATGCCGATCGACAACCCGGCCTATCCGCCCGGGCCGTACCTGTTCGTCGACCGCGAATACCTGATCATCACCTACCGCACCGATCCCGACGCGCTCGCGAAGGCCATTCCGGCGCCGCTGGAGATGACCGACCCGGTGGTGAAGTACGAGTTCATCCGCATGCCCGATTCGACCGGTTTCGGCGACTACACCGAGTCGGGCCAGGTGATTCCGGTCAGGTACAAGGGCGAGGCCGGCGGCTACGTGCGCATGATGTTCCTCGACGACCATCCGCCGACCGCGGGCGGGCGCGAGATCTGGGGCTTCCCGAAGAAGATCGGCGAGCCGTCGCTCAAGGTCCATCGCGATACGCTGGTGGGCGAACTGCGGTATTCGGACCTGCCCGTCGCGCGCGGCACGATGGGCTTCAAGTACGCATCGATGGATCGCGACAAGGCCATCGCGGGCCTCGAGGCGCCGGCGTTCCTGCTCAAGATCCTGCCTCATGTCGACGGCACGCCTCGCATCTGCGAGCTGGTGCGCTATTCGATGCAGTGCAAGGAATTCAAGGGCGCGTGGACCGGCCCCGGTGCGCTCGAGCTGTTCGCGCATGCGCTCGCGCCGGTGGTCGACCTGCCGGTACGCGAAGTCTTGTCCGCGGTGCACATCAAGGCCGATCTGCTGCTGCCGTATGGGGAAGTGGTGCACGACTATCTTGCGTAGCGGGTACGTGCGAGGCGATCAGGTGTCGGTGTACTCGAACACCTTGACCACCTTGGAAACTCCCGCCACGTTGCGCGCAATCTCGACGACCGCGTCGGATTCTTCACGGCTGACCAGGCCCATCAGGTAGACGACGCCGTCGACCGTGGTCACGTTGACCCGGCTCGGGTCGAAATCCCCGAGGCTGGTGAGGTCGAGTAGTGCGGTCTTCACGCGTGCGGTCATCGTGTTGTCGGCGCGGCGGCGCCAGAAGCCGATCGGCTCGTCGGTAACCTCGATCTCGTTGACCACGCGTTTGACGCCGTCGAGATGCTCGGTCAGCGCCTGTGCGCGCTGCTTGAGGTCCGCGCTGCGCAACTGGCCGCAAAGCAGGAGGTTGCCGTTGTAGACGACGGTGTGGACGAAGTTGTCGTCGCGGACGAAGGCCTTGTCGCGGTTGATCGCATCGCTTGCAGCGAGCGCAAGACGGCGGTCGGCGAGCACCGTGCCCGCGTCGCGGCGGTCGTGCGCGACGCCGACGCCGGCAGCCACGCCCGCGCCGGCCACGGCGAGCAGGCAGCCGTGCAGCAACGGCGTGGCCAGGGCGAGCAGGAGTATCGATCTACGCAATGCGCGATTCATGGCGAGCGGTATGAAAGCGGGAGCGACACGGTCGCGCGGACGCGGTGACTCGAGGCTGAACGCGGGCCGGGTTCAGATCGCGTCGAAGGCGTTGCGCGTCCACTCGAACACCGGTCGCTGCGGCGTACCGGTGCAGCCGATCACGTCGAAACGGCAGGCCAGCGCGGCGAATTGTGCATGCGCCTGCAGGAAGATCTGCGCGGTCCGCACGAGCTTGCGTTGCTTGGCCGTGCCGACGGAAGCGGTGCCGCTGCCGCGCGTCGCATCGTCGCGATAGCGCACCTCGACGAACACGAGCGTGTCGCCTTCGTGCCCGCTGCGGTCGAGAAGGACCAGGTCGATCTCACCGTGGCGGCAATGGAAGTTGCGTGCCACGAGGCGCAGGCCGGACTTCAGCAGCCAGGCGAGCGCGGCGCCTTCCCAGATATCGCCGGTCGCGCGCGCCGTCATCTGCGGCGCCTTACGGGGCCGGGTTGCTGATCTGCAGGCTGCCGGTCGCCGGCGTGGCAACGCCGTCGCTGAAGCGCGCCCAGGTCAGCAGGCGCTGGATGCGGCCGCTGCCGTCGCTGCTGAGCTGGCCGGTGGCGCCGGGCAGATAGGCGTCGTGGTGCTGGCTCATCCAGTCGAGATACGGGGTGAGTGCGTACGCGTCCATGCCCATGGCGAACAGTCGTGCGCCGGCGCCGCGCGCGGATTCGAGCGAGTCGGCGATGTCGGCGTGGCGTGGCAGTCCGACGACGGCGTCGAACAGCCATGGCGCGTCGCAGAACTCGACGCCGTCGAGGTCGCGGTCCATGCCCGGGTTGGTAAGGCCCCCGAACAGGTGCGAGGTGGCGAAGACCGGCAGGTTGGAGTACCCGGCGAGCTTGAGCTGCGGCATGAACAGCCGCGCCTGCTGCGGCGTCATGCTGATGAACACGGCGCTGTTGTCCATGCCGGCCGCGTCGCTGCCCGCGGCGGATTTCTGCACGGGGGCCGTGGCGCTCTGCGCGGGCAGCACGGCGAGCGCGCTCTTTATGCTTGCGGAGTAGTTCAATTCGCCTGTCTTGATGCGCGACTCGCCGATCACGCTGCCACGCCCGGCTTCGAACTGGGCGCGGAACGCAGCGGCGGCGCGCTCGGCCCAATCGCTGTCCGCGGCGACGATCGCGGCATGGGTGATGCCGCGATCGAGCAGGTGCTGCGCGGCCTGCGCGCCCTCGGTATCGGGATTGAGGCCAAAAGCCGCGCTGCCCGGCGGCGGCGATTCGCCGCGTTCGGGCAGATTGAGCGCGAGCACGGGCGCCGGCAGCGGGTTCTGCGCGAACACGGCCGAGACCGCATCGCGGCGCAGTGGCCCGATCACGCGGTCGGCACCTTCGGCAACTGCGCGCTGGTACGCGGCAACCGCGTCCGCGGCGCTGTTGCCGACGTCGTACAGACGCAGCTCCGGGCGTGGCATGTGCGTGTCGGAGAAGTACGCGGCGAACACGCCGTCGCGTACCGCCTGGGCGACGGCCTTGAGCTGGCCATCGAGCGGCAGCAGCAATGCGATCGCATGCGCCGGACGGTAGCCTTCGCCGTTCAGCGCGTTCGCACCGCCTTGCGTACCGACCGGCACGCCCGGCTGCGCAAGAGTCTGCGGCAGCGCCTGGCCCGCGCGGCGCAACGCATAGTCGATGTAGGGGCGCAAGGCGTCGCCGGGCAGCAGCGCAGCGCCTTGCTGCTTGAGCGCCTGTGCATCCAGTTGTGCCAGCGTGTCGACGATCTGACTTTCGTTGCGCTCGCGGTCCTTGCCTTGCAGCGACGGGTTGAGCGCGACGCGCGTGCGCGCGCTGGCGAACGCGTCGCCGGCAAGCGCCAGTGCGCGTGCGCGCAGCTCGAGCGTGCGCAGGCGCAGCGGGCGCGGCAGCTTCGAATCGTCGAGCGCGAGCAGGGTCAGCGCGCGCTGCGCGTTCTTTTTCGACAGCGCCAGCTCGGCTTCGAGCAGATCGAAGCGCGGCTGTTCCGCTTCGGACAGGCGCTTTGCCTTGATGCTTTCCAGCGCCCAGGCGACTGCATCGAGATTGCCTTCCTCGCGAAACGCCTCGGCCGCGCGCAGGCGGTAGTGATCGCGGTAGTCACGATCGGCGTCGGCGATGTCCATGAACGCCTGGCCGGCGCGATCGAACTCGCCATTCTTGTACCACTGCTCGGCGTCCGTTGCCGCCGGCGTATTGTCGCGATTGCCGGACGTGCCGAGTTCGGCGCAGCCGCCCAACGCCAGCGCGATGATGACAACAAGGTGGCGCAGGGCGCGGCTCGTCGCGTGCATGAAAAGATCCGTCCTGGGTGTGCACGCATGATAGCGGAAGCATGGGGCGGCTAAACTATCTGTGGTTCCATTCAGGCGCATGGCATGAGCAGGCAGGACGACAAACCGGTGGCGGGCGGCAGACTGTTCGTCGTCGCAACGCCGATCGGCAATCTCGACGACCTGAGCCCGCGCGCGCGCGCGACGCTGGCGCAGGCCGACCTGATCGCGGCCGAGGATACCCGCCACAGCGCCGCGCTGTTGCGCCATCACGGCATCGCCACACGCACGGTGGCGCTGCACGAACACAACGAACGCGAGGCCGGCGCCGATCTCGTGCGCCGCATGCAGGCCGGCGCGAACATCGCGCTGATCAGCGACGCGGGCACGCCGCTGGTCAGCGATCCCGGCTATCGCCTGGTGCGCGCGGCGCGCGCAGCCGGCGTCGCCGTGTCGCCGATTCCCGGCGCATGTGCCGCGATCGCGGCGTTGTCGGCGGCGGGTCTGCCGTCCGATCGTTTCGTGTTCGAGGGGTTCCTGCCGGCGAAGTCCGCCGCGCGCCGCGCCACGCTGCAAACCCTGCGCGGCGAGACGCGCACGCTGATCTTCTACGAATCCAGCCATCGCATCGTCGAAACCTTGCACGATCTGGTCGCCGAGTTCGGCGGCGAACGCGAGGCGGTCGTCGCGCGCGAACTGACCAAGCAGTTCGAAACCGTGCTCGACGGCACCCTCGCGCAGTTGTCCGAACGTGTCGGCGACGATGCAAACCAGCAGCGCGGCGAATTCGTCGTGCTGGTGAAGGGCACGGACGGCGACGATGCCGCGGCCGTCCTCGCCGAAGGCATGCGCGTCTACCAAATCCTCAGCGCCGAGCTGCCGCCGAGCCGTGCGGCCAAGCTCGCCGCCGAGATCACCGGCGCGCCGCGCAAGGCGCTGTACGCGACGCACGGCAGGGAGGACGCGTGATGGAGGCATTGAGATCGTTCCGGCCGACGCGGCGCGATGGAAGGATCTGCAGACGGTGTTCGGTACGCGCGGCGGTGCGGCGGCTTGCCAATGCCAGCGCGCGATCCTGCCGATGCGCGAGTATTGGCACATGCCGCGCGACCTGCGCCGGGATTTTCTGCACGAGGAAGTCGTCAAGGCACGCGCGGCCGCGCCGGGCTTGATCGCCTATGTCGGGGACGAGCCGGTCGGCTGGTGCCGGCTCGGCCGGCGGCGCCAGTTCGCCCCGCTGCGCAACTCGCCCGTACCCTGGGCGGAGCGCCGAGAAGACAAGGAGGATGCGACCGTCTGGGCCGTCGTGTGTTTCGTCGTGCGCGTCGGCTATCGCCGTCGCGGCGTCAGTTATGCGCTGGCCGCAGCCGCCGTCGAGCATGCGCGGCGGCACGGTGCGGCGGCGATCGAGGGCTATCCGATGGTCACGCGCGGCGAGGAGATCACCTGGGGCGAACTGCACGTCGGCGCGGTCGGCGCATTCAGGGCGGCCGGCTTCAGGGAAGTCACGCACCCCTCGAAGCGCCGCTATGCGATGCGCATCGATTTCTGACGCGCGATCGCGAAGGCGAGTACGATGTCCCGCATCCTCAGAGTCCAGCCATGTCCGAATTCACCGTCCAGACATTGCTGAGAACCCCGACGGTCACCGTGCGCGACGTGTACTGCCGCGGCGATTGCCGGCACAAGAGCGCGGAGGAATGCGCGGCCGCGACGCATCTGGTCTTTCCGTACCGCGGTGTCTACGTGCGCCACGTCGGCCGCGATGAGGCGGTGGCCGACGCGAGCCAGGTGCTGCTGTTCAACGCGCAGGAAGGCTACAGTGTCAGCCATCCGGTCGATGGCGGTGACGCGAGCCTCGTCGTCGCGGTAGACGAGAACCTGTTGCGCGAAATCGCGCCGCCGGCCTTGCTGCACGAAGGCGTGCCGTTGCGCTTCCGCCGCCAGCGCCTGCGCATCGATGCGCGCGCCCAGGCGCTGGTCGCGCTGCTGCGGCACAGCCTGCGCGCGGGCATCGCCGAGCCGCTCGAAGCCGAAGGTCTCGCGTTGACGCTCGCGCAGCGTGCGCTCGGGCCGCGCACGACGCATGCGGCGGCGGCGAGCATGGGGCGCCAGCGTCTGGTCGATCGCGCCAAGCTCGTGCTGAGCGGCGATCTCGCGCGGCGCTGGACGTTGGCCGAGATCGCCGCCGACGTGGGCGTCTCGCCGGTCTATCTGACCCAGAGTTTCCAGCAAGTCGAAGGCCTGCCGCTGTATCGTTACCAGTTGCGTCTGCGCCTCGCGCGCGCGCTCGACCTGATCGCGCAGTACGACGACCTGAGTGCGCTGGGCCTCGAACTGGGCTTCTCCAGCCACAGCCACTTCAGCGCCGCGTTCCAGCAGACCTACGGGCGCTCGCCGACGGAATTCCGGCAAGCGGCGCTGCGCAAATCCGCGTAGCCGCAGATCACTAAAGATTCTGACAGCGGGTCATTCCCTGCGGTGGCCTAATGCGCCTGCCCGGACGTCGGGCGCCAACGAAGAGAGAATGTCATGACCACCAAGACTTGTGCGGCTTGCGACTATCCGCTCGATGCGAACGCGATTCAGGTGAAGATCGGCGGCAAGACCGTCGAGGTGTGCTGCGAGGAATGCGCGCAGAAGCTCAAGGAAGCGCACGCATCGGCGCAGAAACAGGTCTGACGCCATGAATACGCGAGCCGCCCCGATCCGACGCAGCGTGCGCACGGCGTCCGGCACGATCGGCTACGTGGAGCAGGGCTGCGGTCCCGTTGCCCTGTTCGTCCACGGCGTATTGCTCAACGGTCATCTCTGGCGGCATCAGCTCGCCGGATTGTCCGATGTGCGCCGCTGCATCGCGGTCGACCTGCTTGCGCACGGCGACACCGAGATCCTGCCCGAACAAGACGTGTCGGTGACCGCGAACGCGAACATGCTCGCGCAGTTCCTCGACGCGCTCGGCATCGCCCAGGTCGATCTCGTCGGCAACGACAGCGGCGGTGGCATCGCGCAGATCTTCGCCGCACTGCATCCGCAGCGCGTGCGCAGCCTCACCCTGACCGACTGCGACACGCACGACAACTGGCCGCCCGAAGCGTTCAAGCCGTTCCTCGCGATGGCCGCCGACGGAGGACTGCGTGGCACGCTTGAGGCGATGCTTGCGGACAAGTGCATCTATCGTTCGCCCGAGGCGCTCGGTCCGGCGTACGAGCATCCACAACGGCTCGGCGATGCGGATGTCGAAATCTATCTGCGTCCGTTCCTGCGCAGCCCGCAGCGCCTGCGTAATCTCGAACGCTTCCTCGCTGCGTTCGACAACAAGCACACGCGTGCGATCGAAGATCGGCTCAAGGTGTTCACCGCGCCGACGCTGATCGTCTGGGGCACGGATGATGTCTACTTCGACACGAGCTGGTCGCGCTGGCTCGAAGCAACGATTCCCGGTACGCGCAAGCGCGTCGAGTACGAAGGCGCGCGCATCTTCTTCCCCGAAGAACGTTGGCAGGATTTCAATCGCGAGCTGCGCGCGCATTGGCAGACGGCGTTGCGCGAGGCTGCGTGATGCGGGCCGGTCTGCAAACCCGGGCCGGATCGGCTAAAATCCACGGCGGAGTCGGCCGGACAGTCGCGCGGCGCGCAAGCGTCTCGAGGAAAGTCCGGGCTCCACAGGGCAGGGTGCCAGGTAACACCTGGGCGGCGTGAGCCGACGACCAGTGCAACAGAGAACAGACCGCCGATGGCCCGCAAGGGATCAGGCAAGGGTGAAACGGTGCGGTAAGAGCGCACCGCGCGCGGGGACAACGTCGCGTGGCACGGTAAACTCCACCCGGAGCAAGACCGAATAGGGGAGCATGGCGCGGCCCGCGTCGCTCCCGGGTAGGTTGCTCGAGCTCATCGGCGACGGTGAGCCTAGAGGAATGACTGTCCAACGACAAAACCCGGCTTACAGGCCGACTCCTTTTTTTGCGCTCATCCAGGACTGCGTGAAGTCGAAAGGCCGCCATCCGTGCCGGCAGTTTTCCGCAAAAATGAAGATGGGTTGCGGTTGCGGAACCGCCGTTGGCGAGGCAGCGTCCGGGAACTATCGCATCCGCTGCGCTGTCCAAGCGCCGCGGCCGGTTGCGCGCCGGCTGGGTGCCGCGCACAACGACCGATGCCCCGTCGAATGAAAATCGCTGTGCCCGTCTGTGGGCGTCCGCGCAAGCGGACCCGGGTACAAGCGATGGAAGATTGCCATGAACCTGAAGTCCCGTCTTACCTCCCGCCGCGCGCTCCTGTCTCTGGGTCTGGGCGCCTGTGGCTTGGCGGCCGTCGTCGCGCTTTCCTTCGCCTGGCGCTGGATGCAGCACAACACGGTGGTTCTGCGCCGCAATCTCGAGACCGTGCTGGTGCAGCAGGGCGACCTGGTCGTGCCGGTTGCTGCGTCCGGTGTCTTTGTGGAGAAAGAAAAGAAACTGCTCGCCTCGCCGGCGTCGGGCACGGTCGAGGAGATGCTCGTCGCCCCCGGCATGATGGTGAGGAAGGGCGAAGTCCTGTTCCGTCTGACCAACAGCCGTCTTGCCGAGCAGACGTCGGCCGCGCGCGTCGCGCTGGAGAAGGCGAACCTCGATCTCAAGGAGGCGGTGCTGAGCGAGAAGGTCGAAGCGATGGCGCAGGCCAGCCGGCAGAAGGAGCTCGAGCGCCAGCTCGCGATCGAGGCGCACGAGCGTGATGCGCTGCGCCCGCTGACCGAGCGTGGCATCGTATCCAAGCTCGAGATGGCGCGTGCGGACGCGAAGGTCGCCGGCCTGCGCTCGCAGGTCGCCGAGCAGGCGGATCGCAGCGGCCTCGCACATGATCTCGGTGCCTCGCGCATCGCGATCAAGGAGGAGGCGCTCAAGCAGGCGCGCGAGGGGCTGGATCTGGCGCAGTCCAAGCTCGACGAACTGAAGATCAGGAGTTCGGTCGACGGCCCGGTGCAGGACGTGTTCGTCGAGCTCGGCCAGGCGGTGTCGCCGGGCGAGAAGCTAGCGCTTGTCTCGAGCAGCAACGACCTGATCGCCGCGCTCAAGATTCCGCAGGCCAAGGCGCCGTCGATCGCGCATGGCAACAAGGCGACGTTGTACGTGCAGGGCAAGGCGGTGCGCGGCACGGTCGTGCGCATCGATCCGAAGGTGCGCGACGATTCGGTCCAGGTCGACGTCGCGCCGAGCGAGCCGCTGCCGTTCGGCGTACGCGCGGCCGAATCGCTGGCCGGCGACATCGAGGGTGCGCCGACAAGCGAGGCGATCTACGTCGAGCGTGCCGACGACATCCAGCCGTTCAAGGAACGCGACATCTACCTGCTCAGCGGCAACGAGCTGCACCGCCATCGCATCCAGTTCGGCGCACCGTCCGGCAAATACGTGGAGATCCGTTCCGGCGCGCGTCCGGGCGACCGTTTCGCGATCGGGTTGGACCAGGCGTTGTACGCCAAGACCACGTTGACCGTGGCCGATTGACCGGCGCGATCGCCGGCTGCGATACGCGGCATCCGCGTGCGCGCGGATTTGTATACTTGTATTGATTTACAATTGTATATTCCGCGCAAATCGGCGTGGAGCGGTGGTGCGTCCCGTTCCATGAGTGCATGAATCCGTCGCGGCAGCGACCTGATTCATCTGGGAAAACTTGCGTGAATTCAATCACCTTTTGTTGTTTCCTCAGAAAGCGCACGAAATAGCCATCAACCCCTGCGCTTCTCCTTGATCTGCAAAGCAATTTTTCCTTGACAGCCCTGTATGCCGTCGATATTGTGGCGGTTAGTGGGATTTTGTGGTTTTTAGTGGGATTCACCGACCATGTTTCAGGGCGAAACCGCCGTCACGCTGGACGACAAGGGACGATTGGCGCTGCCTACCGCCTATCGTGACCTGGTCGCGTCCGCGTGCGCGAATCGCCTCGTGTTCACCTACAACCCGTTCGAGCATGGCTGCCTGTGGCTGTTTCCGCAGACCGAGTGGGAGAAGGTGCGCGACCAGGTCAACGTGTTGTCCAGCGTCAAGCGCGTGCATCGCGACCTGCAGTTGAAGCTGGTCGGCGCCGCGGCGCAGGTCGAGCCCGACGGCTCCGCGCGCGTGCTCGTTCCGGCGAGCCAGCGTGCGGCGGCCGGCATCGAGAAGCGAGCGATCCTGCTCGGCATGAACGCGAAGTTCGAGTTGTGGAGCGAACAGGCCCACCTGAACAAGATCCGCCAGACCATCGGTGAGGGCGACCTCTCCGAGGAAATGCTGGATCTGAAATTGTGAGTGCACGAACCGCATGCGCCCCGACGATGAATGAGAACGAAGGCGCAGCGGCGGGGCCGGCCCATCTGCCGGTGATGTTGAACGAAGCGGTGCAGGGATTGCGTGTGCGCGAGAACGGAACCTATCTGGACGGAACCTTCGGCCGTGGCGGTCATGCGCGGGCGGTACTTGCCCGGCTCGGAGCGGCGGGAAAGTTGCTGCTGATGGATCGCGACCCGGCCGCGGTCGCGCACGCGCGGGACGAGTTCGGCGACGACGCGCGCGTGGGCATCCGCCACGGCAACTTCGCCGATCTCGCCGATTGGGAGGCGACGCGCGACGGACTCGACGGCGTGCTGCTCGATCTGGGCGTGTCCTCGCCGCAGCTCGACGAGGCCGCGCGCGGCTTCAGTTTTCGCGCCGACGCGCCGCTCGACATGCGCATGGACACGAGTACCGGCGTCAGCGCGGCGGAATTCCTCGCCGGCGCGCAGGAGAAGGAGATTGCGGACGTGCTGTGGCAGTACGGCGAAGAACGCATGAGCCGGCGCATCGCGCGCGCGATCGTGGCGCGCCGCGCGGAAGCTCCGATCGCGCGTACGCTCGAGCTCGCCGATCTGATCGAGCGCACGCTCGGCCGGCGCGAAGCGAACAAGCATCCGGCCACGCGCACGTTCCAGGCGCTGCGCATCCGCGTCAACGGCGAGCTCGACGCGATTGCGCGCGGTCTGCGCGCGGCGACCGACCGGCTCAAGCCGGGGGGACGCCTCGCCGTGATCAGCTTCCATTCGCTCGAGGACCGCGCGGTCAAGCACTTCCTGCGTGACGAATCGCAGGCGCCGCCGGTGCGCCGCGGCCTGCCGCCACCGCCGGCGACGGCGCTGCGCCTGAAGGTGATCGGCGGTGCGCAACTGCCCGGCGATGCGGAAACCGCGGCGAATCCGCGCGCCCGCAGCGCGGTGCTGCGCGTGGCGGAGAAACTTTGATGGCCACGTTCATGGGCGTCGCGCGCGGAATCGGCTATTTCATCATCCTGGTCCTGCTTGCCGGGGTGATCGGCTGTGCGTTCGGCATTGTCTGGGCGCGCCAGGAAAGTCGTCGCCTGTTCACCGAATACAACGAGCTGTCGAAGGAGCGCGACCACCTCAACTACGAGTTTGGCCGCCTCGAACTCGAGCGCGCGACCAAGGCCGAGATCAACGGCATCGAAAAGACCGCACGCGAAAGCCTCGGCATGATTTCGCCGGTCGCGGCCAACACCGTGGTGATCAAGCGATGACCAAGCGCGAACTGTTCCAATTCGACCTGCCGATGTTGCGTGCGCAACGGGATTCGCGGCCCGCGGGCGCGGTGCCGAAGAGTGCTCCGGCACACGGCGCCAGGCGCTGGTTTCCGATTCAAATGGGTACGTTGGTCGGTGGCGATCGGCCGAAACTGGCGCCGCGCCAGGGTACGGTCAATCTCAAGCGTCGCCTCGCTGCCGTGCTGATGCTGCTCGCGCTCGCCGCCACCGCGCTGGTCGTGCGCGCGATCGACCTGCAGTGGGTCAGCCGGGACTTCTATCTCGACCAGGGCGACCAGCGCTACGTGCGCGACCTCAAGATCGAGGCGCCGCGTGGCACGATCTTCGACCGCAACGGCAACCCGCTCGCGGTGTCGACGCCGGTCGAATCGATCTGGGCCGATCCGTCGACGCTGCGCGACAACACCCAGCGCCTGCCTGAACTGGCCAAGGCGCTCGGCGTCGACGCCGAAAGCCTGACGCAGAAGATCAACCAGAAGGCCGACAAGCAGTTCGTCTACCTCGTCCGCCACCTCAACCCCGATGCGGCCGCGGCAATCGTCAAGCTCGACATCCCCGGCGTGTATTCGCAGCGCGAGTTCCGTCGCTTCTATCCGAACGGCGAAGTCACTGCGCACATCCTCGGCCGCACCAACGTCGACGACGTCGGCAACGAGGGCCTCGAGCTTGCATTCAACGAATCGCTGGCCGGCAAGCCCGGCAGCAAGTCGGTCATCCGCGACCTGCACAACCGCGCGGTCGAGAGCTACGACGTCGACCTCGATGTGCCGCCGAAGCCGGGCGAGGACCTTGTCCTGTCGATCGACAAGAACATCCAGTACCTCGCTTACCGCGAGTTGATGGGTGCGATCCAGAAGCACCATGCGCGCAATGGCTCGATCGTGGTGATGGATGTGACCAACGGCGAGATCATCGCCATGGTCAACCAACCCTCGTTCAACCCGAACTCGCAGAACACGAACATCCCCAAGGCCGAACTGCTCGACCGCATGCGCAACCGCGCAGTGACCGACGGCATGGAGCCGGGTTCGACGATGAAGGCGTTCACCGTTTCTGCGGCGCTCGAAAGCGGCAAGTGGAAGCCGGACTCGAAGATCGACACGTCACCGGGCTTCTGGGATTTCCAGGGCCACAAGATCAACGACACGCACAATCACGGCCTGATCGACCTGACCCACGTCATCACCTTTTCGAGCAACGTCGGCGCGGCCAAGGTCGCGATGACGCTGTCGAAGGACCAGCTCTACGACGTCTACAACCGCTTCGGTCTCGGCGAATCGACCGGCTCGGGCTTTCCGGGCGAATCGCCGGGTTATCTGCCGATCGCCAAGCGCTGGTATCCGATCGACCAGGCGCACATCGCCTACGGCTACGCGCTGCGCATCACGCCGTTGCAGCTTGCGGCCGCCTATGCCGCGATCGCCAACGGCGGCGTGTTGCACCATCCCACGTTCGTCAAGGGTGCGGGTGACGTGGGCAAGCGCGTGATCTCCGCCGGCATCGCCAGGCAGGTCTCGGCGATGTTGCAGACGGTGGTCAGCAAGGAGAGCACGGCGCCGGCCGCGGTGGTCGACAACTATCTCGCCGCCGGCAAGACCGGTACCTCGCACATTGCGGTCAATGGCGGCTACAGCAACTTTTATCACTCGCTGTTCGTCGGCTTCGTTCCGGCGTCGAATCCGCGCCTGGTCTGTGCGGTCGTGATTACCGGTGCGACCGGCAACAGCCTGATTGCCTATGCCGGCGGTTTCGTCTCCGCGCCGAGTTTCAGCAAGGTGATGGAAGGCGCTCTGCGCACGCTCGACATCCCGCCCGACAACGTCAAGAACTGGTACGCCGGCGGCCCCGGCCCGAACCCGCTCGTTGCGCCGCAGAACATGCCGCCGCCGAGCGATGCCGACCTGATCGGCGCGGAAACGGAGGTCGCCGAGCCGTGAGCGCGACGGTCAACCGCCTCGGCCACCTGCTCGCCGGCATCGCGCGCGAAGACGTGCTCGCCGCTGCGGGCGACATCGTCGTGCGCGGGCTCGCGCTCGACTCGCGCCGCGTGCGCGAGGGCGATGCGTTCTTCGCCCTCGCGGGCACGACGACGCACGGCATCACGTTCGCACCGCAGGCGGTCGCGCAAGGTGCCGCCGTCGTGTTGGCGGAAAGCCGGGACTCGGAATTCGGGGCTCGCGACCCCGGGCCCGGTTTTGATCTTCCCCCGGACTACGAGTCCCGAGTCCCGATCATCAAGATCGACAACCTGCACGAGCAGGTCGGCGAAATCGCCGCGCGATTTTTCCAGCATCCGTCGCAATCGCTGCGCGTGATCGGCGTGACCGGCACCAACGGCAAAACCTCGATCGTGCAGCTGCTGGCCGCGGCGCTGCACGGCCTCGGTGCGCGCGCGGCAACGCTCGGCACGCTCGGCGCCGGTCTGGTCGGCGCGCTGCGCGAAGGCGAGCGCACCACGCCCGATGCGATCAGCGTGCAGGCGCTGCTCGCCGAATTCCGCGACGCCGGCGCCAGCCACGTCGCGATGGAAGTTTCCTCGCATGCGCTCGCCCAGGGCCGGGTGAACGCGGTGACGTTCGACATCGCCGCGTTCACCAATCTGACCCGCGACCACCTCGACTATCACGGCACGATGGAAGCCTACGGCGCGGCCAAGGCGAAACTGTTTGCCTGGCCGAACCTGCGCGCGGCGGTGATCAATATCGATGATGCGTTCGGACGCGGGCTGGCGGCAGGCCTGCCGGCGCACGTGCAGGGCATTCGCTGCAGCGCGCAAGGCGCGACCGATGCCGACGTCGTCGCGCGCGATGTACGCACGAGCGGCGAAGGCTTGCGCTTCCACCTGTGCACGCCGTGGGGCGAGGGCGACATCGCGAGCGAGCTGCTCGGCCGCTTCAACGTCGCCAACCTGCTCGCGGTCGCCGGTTGCCTCGGCGCGCTCGGCTATGACTTCGCGCAGATTCGCGCGGCACTGAGCAACGCGCAGCCGGTAATCGGCCGCATGAACCGGATTGGTGGCGGCGCGGCGCCGCTTGTCGTCGTCGACTACGCGCACACGCCGGACGCACTCGAGCAGGCGCTGGCGAACCTGCGTGCGCATTGCGCAGGAAAACTGATCTGCGTGTTCGGCGCGGGCGGCGAACGTGATCAGGGCAAGCGCCCGCAGATGGCCGCGATCGCCGAACGTCTCGCCGACCGCGTCATCGTTACCGACGACAATCCGCGCAACGAGAACGGCGAGACGATTGTCGCCCAGATCGTTGCCGGTTTCGCCCATCGCGAGGCGATTCTGGTACGGCGCGATCGCGCGCAGGCGATCGCACTCGCGCTGCGCGAGGCGCAGCCGGGCGATATCGTCCTGATCGCCGGCAAAGGCCACGAGCCTTATCAGGAAATCGGCGGGGCCAAGCATCCGTTCGACGATCTCGCCGTCGCGCGCCGGGCACTGGAGATGCGTGCATGATCCTGCGCCTGTCCGAAATCGCATTGTGGACACGCGGCGCATTGCAGGGCCGCGACCTGATGGTGCGCGGCGTCGCTACCGACACGCGTCAGGCCATGCCGGGCGCGTTGTTCGTCGCGCTCAGCGGCGAGAATTTCGACGGCCACGACTACGTTGCGCAGGCGCGGGGCGCGGGGGCGGCCGCAGCTTTGGTGGCGCGACCGGTTGCCGGCGACCTGCCGCAGGTGATCGTCGCCGACACGCTACTCGCGCTCGGCGACCTCGCCAGCCATGCGCGTGCGCAGCAGCGCGCGCGCTTCGTCGGCATCACCGGCTCGAACGGCAAGACCACGGTGAAGACCCTGGTCGCGTCGATCCTCGCGCTGCACGGCAAGACCCATGTCAACGCGGGCAACTTCAACAACGAGATCGGCCTGCCGCTGTCGCTGCTGGCGATGCCCGACGACACCGAATACGCGGTGTTCGAGATGGGCGCCGGCAAGCCCGGCGACATCGACTACCTCGCCGCCATCGCGCGGCCCGAAATCGGCCTCGTCAACAACATCGGCCCGGCGCATCTTGAGCGCATGGGCTCGCTCGAAGGCGTCGCCGAAACCAAGGGCGCGCTGTACGCCGCGCTGCCCGCGCATGGCGTGGCGGTGATCAACGCCGATGAGGCATTTGCCACATTGTTTACAAGTATAAACCGGGCCGGACGCACGATCCGCTACGGCCTCGACCAGCCTGCCGAGGTGAGCGCGGAGATCCGCAAACTCGATGCCGAATCACGCTTCACGCTGCGCACGCCGGCAGGCGATGCCGAGGTCGTGCTTCCGCTCGCCGGTCGCCACAACGTCGCCAACGCGCTCGCCGCGGCATCGCTCGCGCTCGCGCTCGACGTGCCGCTGGCCACGATCAAGCAGGGGCTCGAAACGGCGCCCATGGTCAAGGGCCGCCTCGTGCGCCATGCGATGCCCGGCGGCTGGACCCTGATCGACGACAGCTACAACGCCAATCCGGCCTCGACCGCCGCCGCGATCGCGACGCTCGTGCAGGAGCCGGCCGAGGCCTGGCTCGTGCTCGGCGACATGCGCGAGCTCGGCGCGCAGGCGCGCGAGTTGCACGCGCAGATCGGTGCGCTGGCGAAGCGCAGCGGCATCTCCTGGCTGTACACGGTCGGCGAATTGTCGCGCGCCGCGGCTGCGGCGTTCGGCGAAGGTGCGCAGCATTTCGCCGATCAGGAGTCGCTGACGCGGGCGCTCGCCGCGCAGGTGCGCGGCGGAGTCAACGTGCTGGTCAAGGGCTCGCGCGGCTCGGCGATGGATCGTGTGGTAGAGGCGTTGCTCGACGGAACGAACAAGAACGGCAATGGAGGCACGCGCCATGCTGCTTGAACTCGCCGGGTACTTCCATGGCAGCTTCAACGCGCTGCATCTGTTCCAGTACCTGACCTTCCGCGCGATCATGGCAACGTTGACCGCGCTGGCCTTTTCGCTGCTGGCGGGTCCGGTGGTGATCCGCAAGCTCGCCGAGATCAAGGCCGGACAGGTCATCCGCACGGACGGCCCGCAGTCGCATCTGTCCAAGGCCGGCACGCCGACGATGGGCGGCGCGTTGATCCTGCTCGCCGTCGCGATCTCGACATTGTTGTGGATGGACCTCGCCAACCGCTACGTGTGGATCGTGCTCGGCGTGACACTCGCGTTCGGCGCGATCGGCTTCTACGACGACTACAAGAAGATCGTGCTGAGGAACAGCGCCGGTCTCGCCGCGCGCTGGAAATACCTGTGGCAATCGGTGTTCGCGCTGCTCGTCGCCGTCGCGCTTTACCACACCGCGCAGACGCCGGCCGAGACTTCGCTGTACGTACCGCTGTTCAAGCAGGTCGTGATTCCCCTCGGCGTGTTTTTCGTTGCGATTGCCTATTTCATGATCGCCGGGTTTTCCAATGCGGTGAACCTGACCGACGGACTCGACGGCCTCGCGATCATGCCGAGCGTGCTGGTCGTCACCGCGCTCGGTGCGTTCGCCTACCTTGCCGGCAACAAGGTGTTCTCCGAATACCTCGGCATTCCCTCGATTCCTGGCGCCGGCGAACTGGTGATCTACTGCGGCGCGCTGGCCGGCGCGGGCCTGGGTTTCCTCTGGTTCAACGCCTATCCGGCGCAGGTGTTCATGGGCGATGTCGGTGCGCTGGCGATCGGCGCCGCGCTCGGCACGCTCGCCGTGATCGTGCGCCAGGAAATCGTGCTGCTCGTCATGGGCGGTGTGTTCGTGATGGAGACCGCGTCGGTGATGCTGCAGGTCGCGAGCTTCAAGCTCACCGGCAAGCGCATTTTCCGCATGGCGCCGATCCACCATCACTTCGAACTCAAGGGTTGGCCCGAGTCGCGCGTGATCGTGCGCTTCTGGATCATCAGCGTCGTGCTCGTGCTGATCGGCCTCGCCACGTTGAAGGTGCGCTGAGATGGCACAAGCAAAGCGCATCGACGAAACCCTCGGCAGGTACGACATCGGTCTGATCGTGCTCGCCGGCGCGCTCGCCGCGTTCGGCCTCGTCATGGTCGCGTCGAGTTCGATCGCGATCAGCCCGGGTGGA
The DNA here is from genome assembly GCF_057139185.1 of Rudaea sp. Lineage (NCBI taxonomy): Bacteria > Pseudomonadati > Pseudomonadota > Gammaproteobacteria > Lysobacterales > Rhodanobacteraceae > Rudaea > Rudaea sp. The sequence continues at coordinate 68,512 of NZ_DBNHDN010000025.1, forward strand.
CCGTTCTACTACGCGATCAAGCACATGCTGTTCCTCGCGCTCGGCATCGCCGTGGCGATCGTGGTCATGCGCACCGAGCTGGAATGGTTCGAGCGCAACGCATTCCTGCTGCTGCTGCTGGCCGTGCTGCTTCTGCTGCTCGTGTTCGTGCCGGGGTTGGGCGTGCGCATCAACGGCGCGCGCCGCTGGATTCGCCTTGGCATCTCGAACTTCCAGTCGGTGGAGGCGGTGAAACTGCTGTTCATCGTCTATCTGTCGAGCTATCTCGTGCGCCATCAGGAGGCCGTGCAGACCCGGCTGTTCGGCGTGATCAAGCCGATCGGCGTCGCCGGCATTCTCGTCGTGCTGTTGCTCGCGCAACCGGACTTCGGGTCGTCCGCGCTGATCATCGCGGTCACGGTCGGCATGATCTGGCTCGGCGGTGCGCGCATGCGCAACCTCGTCTACCTGTCGATTCCGCTGTTGCCGGTGATCGCCTGGGTGGCGACGACCTCGGACTACCGGGTCAAGCGCCTGACCTCGTTCCTCAATCCCTGGGCCGACCCGTTCAAGGATGGTTTCCAGTTGACCCAGGCGCTGATCGCGATCGGCCGCGGCGAGTGGTTCGGCGTCGGTCTCGGCGGTTCGGTGCAGAAGCTGCACTACCTGCCGGAAGCGAACACCGACTTCATCCTCGCCGTCATCGGCGAGGAATTCGGTTTCGTCGGCATCGTGCTTGTGCTGAGCGTGTTCGCCTTGCTCGTCGGTCGCGGCCTGATGCTCGGCATGAAGGCGATCGAATTGCGTCAGCGTTTCGCCGGCTACTGCGCCTTCGGCATCTCGCTGTGCATCGGCCTGCAGGCGCTCGTCTCGGTCGGGGTCAACATGGGCGTGCTGCCAACCAAAGGTCTCACCTTGCCGCTCATCAGCTCGGGTGGTTCCAGCGTAATGATGACCTGCGTCATGGTCGGCTTCCTGCTGCGCATCAGCTACGAGGTCAGCCGCGCCGAGCGCATCCGCGAGGCGGACCTGATCGAGCCGCGCGATCTGATCGGCGGCATGCCTGCGGGAGCCGCGGCATGAGCGCCGCACCCGTGCTCATCATGGCCGGCGGCACCGGCGGCCACATCTTTCCCGGCATCGCCGTGGCGAGAGAGCTGATGGCGCGCGCCGTGCCGGTGCTCTGGCTCGGCAGCGAGGGCGGGCTCGAGACCAGGCTCGTGCCGCAGGCCGGCATCGAATTGAAGACGATCGCGATCTCGGGCGTGCGCGGCAAGGGCATCGCGAGCCTGCTTGCGGCGCCATTGAAGATCTTCCGTGCCGTGATCGCGGCATGGAAGCTGATCGGCACCACGCGTCCGCGCAGCGTGCTGTCGATGGGTGGCTATGTTGCCGGCCCCGGCGGCATTGCCGCCTGGCTGCGCGGCGTGCCGCTGGTCGTGCACGAGCAGAACAGCATCGCCGGCACGACCAATCGCATCCTCGCGAAGTTCGCCAGGTGCCGGCTGTGCGGATTCGCGGGCGCGTTGCCGCGCAGCGAATGGGTCGGCAATCCGGTGCGCGCCGAAATCGCCGCGCTCGCGCCGCCGGCCGAACGTTTCGCCAAGCGCCCCGCGTCGGCAAACCTGCTCGTGCTCGGTGGCAGCCAGGGCGCGCGCGCGCTCAACAAGGCGCTGCCGGCAGCGCTGGCAATGATGCCCGAACCGGCACGACCAC
>NZ_DBNHDN010000026.1:0-197314 GCF_057139185.1 Rudaea sp.
ATCAGGCGGCTGAGTACTTCGATCACCCGGCCTGACCGGATGCTGCCCTGGACGTCGATCGCCAGGCTCTCGCGCGTCCACTCGTCGATGACCGTCAGGCATTTGAGCTGCTGGTTGTTGGCACAGGCATCGAACACGAAGTCGTAGGCCCACACCTGGTTCGGGCCCGTCGCCGGCAAGGGCCGCGGGCGCTGGCTGGAGATGCGCTTGCGCGGCCGTTTGCGTGGCACCTGCAATCCCGCCAGCTTCCATAACCGGTGCGTGCGGTCCCAACTCATCACGTATCCGGCGCGCTCCAGATACACGTCAATGCGCCGATAGCCAAAACGTGGATACTGGGCCGACAGATCACGCATCGCCGCCAGCACCGGCGCATCCTTCGCCGGCTGGCGCGCACGGTAATACAGCATCGACCGGGAAACGTTCATCAGCGCGCACGCGCTTCGGCTCGACAGACCCCGCGCGAGCGCGAGCTTGGCCTGTCGCCGGCGTGCGGGCGCGCTCACCATTTTTTTGCGTTGATCTCCTTCATCACCTCGATGGCAAGATCGCGCTCGGCCAGCAGCTTCTTCAATCGGGCGTTCTCTTGCTGCAGAGTGCGCAGTTCCTTGACGTCGGCAGCTTCCAGCTTGCCATAGCGTTTGCGCCACACGTACAACGTCTGCTCGCTGATCCCGTACTGCTTGGCCACCTGTGCGACCGGCGTCTTGTCCGCCTCGCGCAGAATCTTGACCATCTGTTCTTCAGTGAATCGTGCCTTCCGCATAGACTCCTCGCTTCGTTGGCGGGAGCCATCTTCTCAACTTTCAGCCGGTCCGAGAATCGCCGGGCAGGTCATGGCATGACCGGTACTGGCGTTGGCGTACTGATAAAGTCGGCATATGCGAACGGCTGGCGACGAACGCCAGAGACGTATCCGGGCCGATTCGCAACGGTCGACGAAGCGTGCCAGTTCATCCGCGAGAACTTCGTTTACGTTCGCACGGAAAATGCTTACCTAGATGCCAATGGCGTTCGGTTATCGGTGGAAGCGCTGAACCGTTCCTGCGCGCGTCTCATGCCTAAAAGTGGTGACAAGGCTTCGGCGCGCGCCGACTACATCGCGAGCGAATTCGGTTGTATCGAGCTGGCCGACCGTGTCGGCTACGGGCCGGGTGAAGCCAGAATTTATCTGGACAATGGCATTCGTCTTGCCAACACCTATCGACCTTGGGAACCACAGCCGCTCGAACCAACGGAGCAAGAGAAGCAAATGTTAGAGCGGCATCGCATCCACCTGGTGAATGGCGAGCAAGACGCAGAAGATGGGTTGAACTACATCAATCAGTGTTTTGCCTATCTCGTCCAAAACCCACGATCTCGAATTCCTAAAGGCTTGCTGATAATTGGAAGTGAAGAAGGCAGCGGTAAAAGCACGCAAATGCTAGAAATTCCGCGACGCCTTTTTGGCTGGAATAATGTCAGCGCAGTTGGAAATAATGAGATAAATTCTGATTTTAACCCGTATATGTTTCATCGCATTGTAGTGTTTGAGGAAATTTGGCAAGTAAAGCAGACCGATGCATTAAAGAAAGCAAATGATCTGAAACCTTTAATAACCGATGCCAGAGTGCGAATCGTCGCCAAAGGAAAAGATGGATTTGAAGTGCGGAATATCACAACTATACTAGCCACAAGCAATCATATCGATGCGATCAACGTTTCCAATTCCGATAGACGATGGGCGATCATGGAAACGTGCGCAAAGGCAATGCCAAAAGAATTGGCTGAAGAACTGTATAGTTTTTTGAATAGCGAACGGGCACCGGGGGTACTGCGCTATATATACGGTCGAATGGATGTTTCCGAGTTCAATCCACACGTGGCGCCAACATCACAAGCGAAGCAGCGGGCGAAGGAAGTTAGTCGCAGCGATTGGGAGCAGGCTATAATTGACGCTTACTCTTCAAACAGCGGGTGTTTTGCGCGAGATATTGTCAGCCTAATGGACGTAAAAAAGCAAATCGAATTGGTGTTGAACCGAAGTGTGACGATGAATCACGTTACGAAATCCCTACAAGCAGCACCGTTGAACGCAAAGGAGATAAATGCAACGAAGTCCGTAGACGGTAAAACGAATGGTGCGCGGGGCTGGATCATTCGCAATCACGATTTATGGCTCAACGGCAAGACGAAGGCAGAGTGCTACGATGAGCTAACGCCATATCGCGTGGGGCCTATCTTGTAGCAAGGAGTGCTCAACACCATCAGCACTACCTCAACATTCAAGCAGGTGCGAGAGGCGCGATCTCATTGGATTCCAACGGCCTCAACACCCTCAACGCTTCTTTTTAATTGAAGAAAAAAAATATATGTATACACGCCCCCGCCGTGTGCCAGTTCAGCGACCGAAAAGGAGGTGTTGAGCCGTTGGGGGCATTGAGGCCAGCGTCGCGCCTATATTTCCGCCTTGACAGCCCTTTAAGCACCGCGCAGGACGCGGACATACTGTCTCAATGACCTGCGCGCCTTGTGGTGCCCGTTATCGGTTGCTCTCCACAGGCCGTGCATTAGCACGCAGTGTGCCACAGTGATTTGCCTATTTCGAGCACTTATTGCTGGACTCCTGTCCACGCAAAGACTTACAAGTCATTGTATGGAAGCAGCTGCATGGACGCACGCCTTACGGCAATCGTCAATTTCGGCATTCGCATGATATGAATATCTTGAACGCTATTTTTTTCTGCCGCAGCTCTTCGCGCCTCATGTTCTTCGATCTGCTTGGCGAGGTCTAGCTCTCTGGCGACTCTCTGCCCATATAGGGTATCAATCCAATATTCGAGCAAGGGAAATCCATTTTCCCAAGCTCCACGACTGTAAGAATCGATCCCATGCAGCTCCCAGAGGCTTGCGACAGTTTTGGTTTCTGGCAGCTTAGGTTTGACAGCGGGGTCTGCTTCTTCGAGTTCTCTTTTCGCAATCAGCCCTATTTCCCGCAACCAATCTTCTTTCTTCGGCCATCCATATCTTGGCTCGGGCGCGATTAGATCGTCCACTATCTCCCGCAGTCGAACCACGCGCGCTGCGTTGATGCAAGCCAATTCTCTAGCTTCGACGTTCATCGAACCATAACCTCATCTTTGCGTACAACTGTACCCTCATCCGCAACAAGCATGCCACGGTTTTCCCATTTGGTAGGTAGGGCGGCGTATGTAGCGATCGAGCGGGAACGCCAATAGAAGCAGGCTCTCACCGCCATAGATAAGATTTTCGCTCGCTTGGAGGATCACCATCTCCTCTCGTTCAGATGTTCTTGCATTTTCTTTAGCCGCACGAACGTTGAATCCATGTGGCAACACGCGCTTCGCATAGACGACGGTCGCTACCATTGATTTCGGTCATATTATTTGGTTCGGACCTCCGCGCCTGCGAAAGGACGAAATTGGCGTCCACACCCATATCACGCATGTATTTCATAACCACTGAATACATTGGGTCGGTCATCGGCACCGCTGAACCATCGGAATGACTGATTTTGTGAAACCCCAAAACTGGGTATGGCGACCAGATAGTTCGTTCAACACCCCCCATAAAAACAAGAGGACATGCTGAATAACAACCGTTCCATAGTGTAGTTTTCAGCCTATGTAAGCGAATGTAGAGACCAGCTCGCACCGCCTCTATGACAACGCCACCACCACTTCCAAGAGCTACCTCCTCAATTCCAGGGTGACTTTCGATAGCAGCAATCAATTGGGACGAAAATCCAACATTTACTGCACCAAGAATTCGGAGTGTTCTCCCATTGTTTTCGATAGCTGAGAATGTCGTTTGTTTACCGCTTATCCAGTCCGAATTAGGTATTGACATCTTTCCTACGCAATCAAGATTCCATTCCTGTATCTGCGCCCCCTTAACCAACTTGAGAGTATTTTTTGCAACATTTACGAAATTATCGAGTGTTTGTGCTGCAACTCGAACATCATAGGCGTTTTCATCTGTTCGTAGAGTTAGGTTGACTTTGTTAGATGCAGGTCTTAGATCACGAATGTCTTTGTCAAAGGCGAGGATCGTACCGAGCGCATAGCACTGCGACTCTGGCACACCAACCTCATTGTTTGCGGTACCGATATTGCGATCATCATTTATTGAATCGGCAAAAGACCAGTATTTCTCTGCGAGTAAACGGCTACGCTCAATCTCGTCTTTCAGTATTGACTGTCGCAACTCAAGTCCAAGAAAATCATTGTGCTCTTGCCCTATTGCATTCCTATGCACAGCCAAACCAATGGCAGAAAATGACATTAGGAACGCGAGCCACAGTTTTCTATTTTTAATGTCCATTGGGCCTCACCTTCTTGGCTCCCTTCTTTCCTGTATACGGATTGATGTTGCCTCTGGTTGACCAGTTATTGAGGGGCGAGTGATCGCGGTTGCTCCGATAATGCGGCGCGACGTAGGCACCGGATTTCTTGGTATAGCCATGTACGTGCTGCACAGCACTGGCAGGAAACGCCGGCAAAAGAACGGCCACCAGACAGAATGCAAAAATTCTCAATTTCATCTCCTTACCTCATTCCATTTAAGCCACTGCGCCACGCCGCCGTAATGAGAGCACGTCCCACGCGTGTGTTCTGAAAAGCTGTACGAGCCGTCTCGACACTGAGCCGAGGCGTTAGCCGGTGGGCCACTAGTGTCCGCGCAGGCGCGTGCACGACGTTGCCGCTGCTGTTGCTTCAGTAGCGATGGTTGCTTAGTTGCTGCTCCGCCCTCGGCGCGAGACAGTGATTCGACGATACTTGCGGGTCGCAGGCGACGTATTGAGAAAAGGACGCACTCGGTACTGCGACGAGTACCAGCAGAAGTGCAACCTGCATTTTCATAGCCCTAGCCCCCTATGCCTATGCGTTAAATCCTGAAGTCGGATCAGTCGTATGACGAAATAGCATATGTGTAGATCGCATATAAATTCAAGGGCCTCGCGGTTTTCCCGAGCGCAATGCCCAAGTCGATCTACAACGTCCAATATCGCGCGATGCTTGAACTACTTAAGCAGCAGCGTGAGGCGTCGGGGGTCTTGCAGGCTGATCTTGGAAAGCGCTTGAAAATCGCGCAGTCAAGCATCAGCCGCATCGAGTCCGGCGACAGGCGTATTGATCCCATCGAGCTGCGGAATTACTGCCTCGCTATAGGCTTGGATTTTCCGACCTTCGTGGGCCGGCTTGAGGAAAAACTAGCGCTAACCCCTGACGTGGCGGTTTCTCGCAGCAAGTCGAGGTGACCCCAAGCGGAGTTTTCCCAACCTGATCCAAAAAAATTTCGGATGCGAGCATATACCCCGGCATTGATCATGCGGGCCCGGCCGAGGGTGGTCTATCGCGTTGGAGTTTAGCCCCAGTGTACAAGTATACCCTCAAGCATTCGTGATGGTCCGCATGGGGGAGGCGTTGCTTGGGGCTGCAAACATGGCCTTGCTTGGGACACTTTTGGGACAGTTCGCTATAATCCACCCCGATACACGGCAATACTCGACAGAGCGAAACCCCTGAATTTCCTAGCGTCGAGTGTTGACGAAAGTTGCGCAAAATTGGCCTAGCACGACTCCTAAGGGGAAGGTCGCACGTTCGAATCGTGTCGGGGCCGCCAGTATTTATGTGTTCGTCGCAGAACATGAACGTCAAAAAGCGGCCGTCCCTGACCGCACGTTTCAATCATCATCTCCTGCTATCACTGTTCTACTGATGAGTCCGAGCAAAGTCATCGAAGGCGAAGAACGCGGCTGGATCGTGCCGATCGGCGGCGCCGAGGCCAAGCACCACGACGCCCGCATTCTCGGCCGCTTCGTCGACCTGTGCGGCGGGCGCGATGCCGAGATCGTGGTCATCCCGACCGCGAGCCAGCTCGCCGACACCGGCGCGCGCTACGAGGGCATCTTCGCCGACCTCGGTGCCGCGCGGGTCACCGCGCTCGATTTCGACACCCGCCGCGATGCCGAGGAACGCAACCGCCTCGCCCTGATCGAGAACGCGAGCGGCATCTTCTTCACCGGGGGCAACCAGCTGCGCATCTCCACCCTGCTCGGCGGCACGCCGGTCGCGCAGGCGATCCGTGCCTGCAACGCGCGCGGAGTCCACGTCGGAGGCACCAGCGCGGGCGCGAGCATCCTCTCCGAGCACATGATCGCGTTCGGCAAGGAAGGCGCTTCGCCCACGGCCGGCAGCGTGCGCCTCGCGCCGGGTCTGGGCCTGACCAACCGCTTCGTCATCGACCAGCACTTCCGCCAGCGCGACCGCTTGGGCCGCCTGCTCGCGGCGCTGGCCTACAACCCGTTCCTCGTCGGCATCGGCCTCGACGAGGACACGGCCGCGTTCATCCGCCCCGACAACACCCTCGAAGTCGAAGGCTCGGGTGCGGTGACCGTGGTTGACGCCAGCGACATGCAGTTCTCCTCGATGGATCAGGTCAGCGAGGACGAGCCGGTCTGCCTGATCGGCCTCAAGGTGCATATCCTCGTCGCCGGCGCGACCTACAATCTCGCCACGCGCACGGCGTCGGCCGGGTCGCTGGTATCACCGAAACAAACGCACTGAGCCTTTCCGCCGATTGGCGGATTGCGCTTTTTGTGCTTTCCTTGGAGGCATGGGGCGAGTTGCCCCGACTCAGGGAATCGATATGCGCATACTCGACCGCTCCGTCTACGTCGGCCCCTCGCTGTACGCGCACTTCCCGGTCATCAAGCTCGAGCTCGACCTCGGCGAACTGGAAAACTGGCCGACCGCCAAACTCGGCGACCAATTCATCGACGGCCTCGTCGCCGCCCTGCCCGGCCTGCAGGAACACGGCTGTTCGTACCGCGAACCGGGCGGCTTCATCCGCCGCATGCGCGAGGGTGAAGGTACCTGGCTCGGGCATGTGCTCGAACATGTCGCGATCGAACTGCAGAACGTCGCCGGCGAGGACGTCACCTTCGGCAAGACGCGCAGCCTCAGCGACGCGCGGCCCGGCGTGTACACCGTGGTCTACGAATACGCGCAACGCGAGGAAGGCATCGCCGCGGGCGATCTCGCGCTGCGCCTGCTCTGCTCGCTGCTGCCGGGGAACCTGCGACCGAAGGACAGCGTGCCCGAGGGCTGGAACTTCGCCGAAGCGCGCGATGCGTTCATCCGCTACGCGCAGCGCCGCGCACTCGGTCCGTCGACCGCCTCGCTCGTGCGCGCCGCCGAGCAGCGCGACATCCCCTGGCTGCGGCTCAACGAGCAGTCGCTCGTGCAGCTCGGCCACGGCAAGTACCAGCAGCGCATCCAGGCGACGGTGACCGGACGCACCTCGCATATCGCCGTGGAATTGGCGAGCGACAAGGAGGAGACGAACAAGATCCTCGCCTCGCTCGGCCTGCCGGTGCCGAAACAGGAACTCGTGCGCAGCGAGGAAGGCGCGCTGCGCGCCGCGCGCCGGCTCGGCGGTCCGGTCGTGACGAAACCCTACAACGGCAACCACGGCCGCGGCATCACGATCGCAATCACGAAAGACGAGGACGTGATCGCCGGCTTCAAGGCCGCGCAGGAACACTCGAACTCGGTCATCGTCGAAACCTATCTCGCCGGCGACGACCATCGCCTGCTCGTCGTCAATGGCGAGCTCGTCGCCGCGACCAAACGCACGCCGGGCCATGTCGTTGGCGACGGCACGCGTACGGTGCGCGAGCTCGTCGAGATCGTCAACTCCGATCCGCGTCGCGGCGTCGGTCACGAGAAGGTACTGACGAAGTTGCAGCTCGACCGCGAGGCGACCGTGATGCTCGAAGGCGCCGGCCTCAGCTTCGACTCGGTGCCGGAGAAGGGCCGCGTCGTACCGCTGCGCAAGACCGCGAACCTGTCGACCGGCGGCACCGCGACCGACGTGACCGACATCATTCATCCCGACAATCGCGACATGGCCGTGCGTGCGGTGCGCGCGATCGGACTCGATGTCGGCGGCGTGGACTTCCTTTCGCCGAACATCGCCGAGAGCTACAAGAAGGTCGGCGGCGGCATCTGCGAGATCAACGCCGCGCCGGGTTTCCGCATGCACGTTTCGCCCAGCGAAGGCACGCCGCGCGACGCGGCCGGGCCGGTGATCGACATGCTGTTTCCGCAAGGCACGCCGTCGCGCGTGCCGATCGCCGCGATCACCGGCACCAACGGCAAGACGACCACGTCGCGCATGCTCGCCCACATCGCCAAGATGGCCGGCTACACGCCGGGCCTGACCACCACGGACGGCGTCTACATCGACGGCCAGCGCACGGTCGAGGGCGACATGACCGGGCCGGTGTCGACGCGCATGGTGCTGGCCGATCCGAACATCGACATCGCCGTGCTCGAAGTCGCGCGCGGTGGCCTGCTGCGTGCCGGCATGGGCGTGCCCGAGGTCAATGTCGCCGCGGTGCTCAACGTGCAGAGCGACCATCTCGGCTTGAAGGGCATCGACACGCTCGAACAGCTCGCCGAAGTGAAGCGCATCCCGATCGAGGTCGCCAAGGATTGCGTCGTGCTCAACGCCGACGATCCGCACGTGCTCAAGATGTCGGCCTACACCGAGGCCAAGGTCATCTGCTACGTGACGATGAACCCCTCGCATGCGCTCGTGCGCGAACACGTGCGCGCGGGCGGCCGCGCCTGCGCGCTCGAAGCCGGCGTCAACGGCTCGATGATCACGCTGTACGACAAGGGCAGCCATATCCCGCTGATGTGGACGCACCTGATTCCCGCGACGCTCGAAGGCCGCGCGCTGCACAACGTGCAGAACGCAATGGTCGCGGCCAGCCTCGCCTTCGCCCTCGGCATCAAGCTCGACGCGATCCGCCAGGGCCTGCGCACGTTCGACACCACGTTCTTCCAGGCACCCGGCCGCATGAACGTGTTCAACGAGCATCCGTTCAAGGTGCTGATGGACTACGGTCACAACGCGCACGCGGTCGGGGTGATGGCTGACCTTGCCGGGCGCCTCGACGTGAGCGGACGCCGCATCGTCGTCGTCGCCGGGCCGGGCGACCGCCGCGACGAGGATCTCGTCGAGATCGCGGGTGCGGTTGCCGGCAAGTTCGACCACTACATCGTGCGCCGCGACGACGCGCTGCGCGGCCGCGACGGCGACGAGGTACCGCGCATCATCGCCAGGGCGTTGCAGGACAAAGGCGTGCCGGCATCCGCGATCACGACCATTCCCGACGAGCAGGAAGCGATAGCCGCCGCGCTGAAGATGGGCCAGCCCGGCGACCTGCTGCTGGTGTTCGCCGATGCGCTCGTGCGCTCATGGAAGCAGATCACCAAGTTCCATGCCGAGGGCACGCCGGCGCCCGCGGTCAAGCGCGTCGAACCGGTCGCCGCGATCGAGACCGTGGTCGAGGAGCGCGCCGTGGTCGAGATGGACGGTCTGATTCGCGACGAACGCGGCATCCGCTTCGCGCGCGACACCGAAGACTGAAAGCGGCATGACGATTCCGTTCGAGGATTCGCGCCGCCTGACCGGCGCCAATCTCTACTTCCCCGTGCCCGGCGCCGTGCTCGACACCGCGCCGGGAATCTTTGTGGACGATGCGGCCGTCGAGCGCTGGCGCGCCAATATCGATCGGCTGCGCCGCGAACTCGACTGGCCGGAAATCGAAACCGCGGCGCGCTTGCGCGATGGCACCGGCTCGCTCGCGATCACCGCGCCGATCGATCAGCTTTTCACGGCCACCGAAGTCAACGAGCTGGCGTTTGAGCAGACCCTGCTTCCCTTCTCCCCCGCGGGAAGGAAAGATTTTTTTCATGCTCCCGCTTATCCCGCGATTTGGGACCCGGAACTTGCGCTGCATACGTTGCAACGTGCATCCGTCGCGGAACGGCAACCCCGCCTGGTTGCATTGCTCGACGAAGCGCACCGACGCGATCTTCCCCCTGTGCTCGATGACACCGAACTGACGCTCGGCGCAGGCAGCGGCGCACGCACCTGGCCGCTCGATGCGCTGCCCTCGATCAGCGCCGTCGATTGGCCATCGCTGCACGGCATTCCGGTCGCACTCGTCACCGGCTCGAACGGCAAGACGACGACGACGCGCCTCGTCGCCGCGATCAGCGAACGCGCGGGACGGTGCACCGCCTTCAGCAGCACCGACGGCGTCGTCATCGGCGGCGAACTCGTCGCTGCGGGCGACTACTCAGGCCCCGCCGGCGCGCGCACCGCATTGCGCGATGCGCGCAGCGAAGCGGCGGTGCTCGAAACCGCGCGTGGCGGCATCCTGCGCCGGGGACTCGCAGTCGAGCGCGTGCAGGCGGCGATCGTCACCAACATCAGCGCCGACCACTTCGGTGAGTACGGCGTGCACGACCTCGACGATCTCGCCGATGCCAAGCTCGTCGTCGCGCATGCGTTGCGCGCCGACGGCACGCTCGTGCTGAATGCCGATGACGAGGTTCTCGTGCGCAAGAGCCGGCAATCGGGATTCGCGATTCGAGAATCGGAAAAAGCGAAACGTCTGGCCTGGTTCGCACTCGATGCGGATCATCCGCGCTTGATCGAACACCGCGCGCGCGGCGGCATGACCTGCGGGGTGAGCGACGGAAAACTCCTCCTGCACGCGGACGGAATCGATCGCTCGCTTGGACGCATCGCCGACATGCCGCTGAGCGCAAACGGTGCGGCGAAATACAACATCGCCAACCTCGCCGGTGCCGCGCTGCTTGCCCACGCGCTGGGCATCGATGATGCCGACATCGCGCAGGTATGCGCCGCGTTCGGGGCACGCAACAGCGACAATCCGGGCCGGCTGATGCGCTGGCGTTTTGGCGCGACGACGGTGATCGTCGACTACGCGCACAATCCGGACGGACTGCGCGGCCTGCTCGAAGTTGCGCGCAGTCTGCATCCGCAAGGCCGCCTTGCGCTCGTGCTCGGCCAGGCCGGCAATCGCGAAGATGCGGACATCCGCGAGCTGGCCGCCGTCGCCGCGCGCAACTGCCCCGACTTCGTCGTGCTGAAGGAACTCGCGAGCTACGCGCGCGGGCGCGCCTTGGGCGAGGTGGTTGCCCTGCTGCGCGCGGAGTTGGCACGCGAAGGCGTCGCGGAAAATGCCATGACCTTGCGCGACAACGAAATCGACGCAGCCCGTGGCGCGCTCGCCTGGGCACGCGACGGCGACCTGCTGGTCCTGCCGATCCACGACAAGCAGGGACGCGCCGATGTGGTCGCTCTGCTCGACAAACTTGCTGCGACGGAGTGGGAACCGGGCTTGGCGTTGCCGGCACGCAATCCTGCATAAGCGCGGTTCCGCGCTTTCCGGCAACTACATAAATTCGACTAACTTCGGCCACGACTCCACCAGCGGCTTGCGCACACCGCGGCAGAGAAAGATGTTCGGGTGATACTTCGTTTCCTCGTTGGCAACGCCGGCATCGTTTCTGGTGTGGCCGGCAAGTTCGACCGTCGTGCACGGCGCGTCGAGGTCCTTGCGATCGGCACCGACGACGATCATGTTCAGCGGCGTCGGCCCGTAGGGCCCGCGTAGCCAGAACGAGTTGGCCGCACTCCACGCCTGCGGCAGGCCGTATTGCGGGCCGTACAGATCGAGCGCGCCGGCTTCGCCGTAGTTGCTCGCCCAGATGCCGGTTTGCGCGCGCTCCTCCGGCGTCAGGCCATCGCGGATGCGGGCGACTTCGCGCACGAGCTCCGGCCAGCCGAACTGTTCGCGGAAGTCGCCGTTGAGGTCGTTGACTCGCGCCCACGCCGGCGAATTCACCGGCACCAGCGGCAGGCAAATGCGCAATACGATCGCGCCGCAAAGCACGATCACGAACGAAGCAGCCCACGCCGTACGGCGCCATTTCGCGGCCCCCATGCCCTCGATCACCGCCTGCAATTGCACCGCGCCGGTCGCGATCAACATTGGGTACAACGGCGCCGCGTAGTAGCCGCGGCCGCGCGCGACGACGAAGATCGCGAACGGAACCAGCGCCATCCAACCGAGGATGCGCCAACGCCTGCCACGCTCGGTCGCGAACACGTTCCAGAGCCCGAGCAGCCACAAAGGCACGGTAAATGGATTCGAAGCGATATAGAGCTGTTGCAACAGGAAACCATCGGCGCGACCGATGCGCATGTCGCGCGCATGGATGAACTGGAGCATGTCGAAGGTGACAAAATCGTGCCGGTACAGCCAGATCAGATTCGGCAGGAAAATCAGCAACGACAAAGCGACTCCGCACCACAGCCACTTGCCGCGCAGGTCGGCGCGCAGTGGAGTCAACAGGACACCGGCGGCCACTCCCGCGGCGAAGAACGCCGCGGTGTACTTGGTCATCATGCCGAGTCCCACCATCGCACCGATGGCGAGCCACCAGCGCGCATCGCCGGATTCGATGCGACAGACGACGAAATACGCCAGCAGCACGTACCAGAGAAAATCGAAGGTGACGTACATGAACAGCGCGCTTCCGGACAACGACACCGGACCGAGCGCGACGGCGAATGCCGCGACCAGCATGGCCGCGCGACCGCCGCCGATCCGCTTCACCATCAAGCCCGCAACGACGAAGACGATGCTCTGCGCCAGCGCGGGGAAGAACCGGAATCCGGCGAGCGAAGCGCCGAACCATTCCCATTCGATGCGGCCGAGGAACGGCGTCAGCGGCGGATAGGCGACGAAGCCCCAGTCGAGGTGGCGCGCGTCGCTGAGAAACTGCAGTTCATCGCGATGAAAGCCGTACTGCCCGTTCGTCGCGACGTGGAAAACCAGCTTGGCCGTGGCCAGCACCAACAGCAACATCACGTCGCGATCGAAGCCGCGTTTCGTCATCATCGTATTTGTCCTGAAATCCCGGCGAGCATAACGCATGGGCGACAGTGGCCTCATGCGATCCGCAGGCCCATGATCGGCGACGATATCCGGATGCCACCGGATTTCCTCCCCCGCGGCGTGTACATCGCCCCCCACTTTCGGCTGCGGCGGCTCAAGGATTGCCGAATACCGCACCGTGAGGGATGGCGCTGCCCTGCCAGCCGTCCGGCCATGTGCGGGTGAAGTCGATGGTCGTCGTCTCGAGCGTCAGCTTGCCGGTGTGGCGATCGATCGTGGCGAAACGAACCTTGGTGTTGAGTGCGCCGTAACCGGTGATGGCCAGGCGATCGCCACCCGGTTCCAGCGCGAGCCAATGCGGGTATTCGTCCGCGGGCAGCAGAATGCGGCTGACTTCGCGCGGATGCTCGGGATCGTGCAGGTCGAGGCTCGCGATCGCGTGTCCGCTTTGCATCGCCTCGACCAGAAAATCGCCGGCGACCACCGGCACCTCGCAGGTGCGATAGCCGAAATCGTAGACGTGTTGCAGCATCGGATCCTCGCTGGCCAGATTGCGCATGAGGAACAAGCCGCAGTTGAATGTCGGCACCACGACGGTCTCACCGTCGGCCAGAACGCGCGGCTCCGATGCATCGGCCGCAGTGTCGTAATACCAATCGGGCGGTTCCGGCAGCGCCAGGGTCTTGATCAGCTTCAGATCGGAGAGCCGCCAGACCTGCGCGACGTGACTGACCTGCGCGGCCATCATGTCCGCGCTGCCGGTGACGACGCGATCGTGCTTCTCGTCGACCGCCAGGCTGTACGGCCGGACGTCGGCGTGTCCCGCTGCCGCGGCCGACGCGGTCCGCACCACCTTGCCTTGCGGATCGAACTCCACCAGCCCGCCGGCGGCATGATTGAAGCCGCCCGAATACTGAAACGTCGCCAACGTGTTGCCGTTGGCGAGATAGGCGAACGAATGCGGATACCCGTAGGTGCCGACGTCGCCGAATTGGCGCACGAGCCGCGGGTGTACGGGGTCATGCAGATCGAAGACGTAGGTGCGGTTGCCCAGCCAGTCGTTGGCGTAGAGGACATCGTTCGCAGGCATCGCATAGTTCGTGTGGTGCGCCTGCGCCGCGTCTCCCACCGGCAACATCGCAACGAGCTTGCCGAACGACACCCCGGGGCCGATGTCGAAAACCGCGAGGAAATCCTTGCCCAGACCCAATCCCTTGCGCCGCGCCGGGATGTCGGCCGGCGTCATCTCCATGACCTGCGCGAGAGGCCGCCCGGCCTCCATCGCCCATACGAAAAGATGACGGCTGGAGCCCGGTGCGGCCACCGCGAGCAACGGGATCGCCAGGCAAACGAGCAACAGAAAACGACGCTGTTTCATGTTCATCCCCCTGCGCCAACGATGGAAATCCTAGCGGAATTCCGGCAGCACCGCTCCAGCCGCGGTGCCAGTATGGCGTATTGGCCCCTTCCAATTCCGCCTTCGCGGTTCCGGGAAGGTCCAATTTCCGGATTATAATTTGCCGCCTTTGCAAACCCATCTGGAATGTTCATGTCTGACAAGATCCTGTCCGCACTCGGCCTGACCGGCACCGTTTCCGGCACCTATCTAGGCAACGGCGAATGGTCGCGGACCACCGACGCCGGCCTGCTCGAGGTGATCAACCCGAGCACGCACGAGGTGGTCGGTCGCGTGCATTCGGCTTCGGCCAGCGACTACGCAACCATCGTCGCGCGCGCGCAGGCCGCGTTCGCGCAATGGCGCACGACGCCGGCGCCGAGGCGCGGCGAAGCAATCCGCCTCTGCGGCGAAGCGCTGCGCAAGCACAAGGACGCGCTCGGCTCGCTGGTGGCGCTGGAGATGGGCAAGATCAAACCCGAGGGCGACGGCGAAGTACAGGAAATGATCGACATCGCCGACTTCGCCGTCGGCCAGTCGCGCATGCTCTACGGCAACTCGATGCACAGCGAGCGCCCCGGCCACCGCATGGGCGAGCAGTGGCATCCGCTCGGCCTCGTCGGCATCATCTCGGCGTTCAACTTCCCGGTCGCGGTGTGGGCGTGGAACGCGTTCATCGCCGCGGTCTGCGGCGACATCTCGATCTGGAAACCGTCGCCGAAGACGCCGCTCTCCGCGATCGCCTCGATGAAGATCTGCAACGAGGCGCTCAAAACCGGTGGCTTCCCGGATCTGTTCTTCCTGTTCAACGACGCCGGCGTGGAACTCGCGCAGGCCTTCGTCGACGACCATCGCATCCCGCTGATCAGCTTCACCGGCTCGACCGCGGTCGGACGCACGGTCGGCGAGCGCGTGGCGCGACGCCTGGGCCGAAGCTTGCTCGAACTCGGCGGCAACAACGCGATCATCGTCGATGCCAGCGCGGACCTGAAACTGGCGATCCCGGCGATCGTGTTCGGCGCGGTCGGCACGGCCGGCCAGCGCTGCACGACCACACGACGTGTATTTATCCACAAATCCATTTTTGCCGACGTGATGGGCAAGCTCGTCGCCGCGTACAAGCAGGTCGAGAAGAAGATCGGCGACCCGACGCTCGCGACCACGTTGATGGGTCCGCTCAATTCGAAGGCCGCCGTCGACGGTTTCGTCGGCGCGATCGAGAAGGCCAAGGCGGCCGGCGGCAAGATCGAAACCGGCGGCGCAGCGCTCACGGACCGCGCCGGCAACTTTGTCCTGCCGACGATCATCAGCGGCGTGAAGAATGCCGACAGTGTCGTGCAGAGCGAAACCTTCGCACCGATCCTCTACGCGATGCCGTTCGACTCGCTTGATGAAGCAATCGCGCTGCAGAACGGCGTGCCGCAGGGCCTGTCGAGCTCGATCTTCACGCGCGACATGCAGACCGCGGAGAAATATCTTTCCGCGGCCGGTTCGGACTGCGGCATCGCCAACGTCAACATCGGCACCTCGGGCGCCGAGATCGGCGGCGCCTTCGGCGGCGAGAAGGAAACCGGCGGCGGCCGCGAGTCGGGTTCGGATGCCTGGAAGGCCTACATGCGCCGCCAGACCAACACGATCAACTACTCCGATTCGCTGCCGCTGGCGCAGGGCATCAAGTTCGACTTGTAGACGTCGGTCAAGGCATTTGATGCGGACCCGCGCGGATACGGCATGGCGCTGACCCTGTCCGCGTCTATCCACGCCCGCAACCACCCTTCCGACCCGCCTTCGCCATGATCAGCGAAACCCGGCAGCACTGGGAACGTGTCCATCGCGAGAAGGACGCGCGCGCGGCAAGCTGGTTTCGCCCGCACCTCGACACTTCGTTGCGGCTGTTGCAACGCGCCGGGCTCGACCCGTACACGCGCGTGATCGATGTCGGCGGCGGCACTTCGACGCTGGTCGACGACCTGCTCGACCGCGGCGTCACCCAGGTCAGCGTGCTCGATCTTTCCGAAACGGCACTCGAGGTTGCGCGCCGCCGCCTCGGCGAGCGCGCGGCGCGGGTCGAATGGCGCATCGCCGACATCACCCACGCCGATCTGCCGCCGGCCGGTTTCGACCTCTGGCACGACCGCGCCGTGCTGCATTTCCTCATCGGGAAGCCGGCGACGGATGCCTACGTGGGTCAAGCCGCCACCGCGCTGCGCGGCGGCGGGCATGCCGTGATCGGCGGCTTCGCCGGCGACGGCCCGGAGCGATGCAGCGGTCTGCCGGTCGCGCGTCGCGAGGCCGAAGACATCGCCGCGCTGTTCGCCACCCACTTCGAACTGATCGACCAGGCGCGCGAGATGCACTCGACGCCTTGGGGCACAGCGCAGTCGTTCGCCTACGCCCTGCTGCGCCGCCGCGGCGGCGGCGCGACGCACGCCGGATAGCGGCGCGCGGCGTTCACCGCGCCGCACGCAAGCGCAACGCATTGGCGATCACCGACACCGAGGAAAAACTCATCGCCAGTGCCGCGATCATCGGGCTCAGCAGCAGGCCGGTGAACGGATACAGCACGCCCGCGGCGAGCGGTACGCCGAGCGCGTTGTAGACGAAGGCAAGGCCGAGGTTCTGGCGCATGTTCGCGACCGCGCCGCGCGAGATCGCAAGTGCGCGAACGATGCCGCGCAAATCGCCCTTGACCAGCATGACCTGCGCGCTGGCCATGGCCACGTCGGTACCCGTGCCCATCGCGATGCCGACATCGGCGGCGGCAAGCGCGGGCGCATCGTTGATGCCGTCGCCGGCCATCGCCACGCGGCGCCCTTGCGCCTTGAGCTGCGCGACGAGCGCAGCCTTGTCCTGCGGTCGCATTTCGCCGTGCGCCTCGTCGATGACGAGGCGCGCGGCCACGGCCCGTGCCGTGGTCGCGGAGTCGCCGCTGGCCATGACGATGCGCAACCCGGCGGCGTGCAGCGTGGCGATGGCTTTCGGCGTCGAATCCTTGATCGGATCAGCGACGGCGACGAGGCCGAGCGCGCAGCCGTCGGCGGCGAGAAAAATCACGCTGGCACCATCGCCGCGCAGGCGCTCGGCCGTGCCGCGCAAGCCGGCGATATCGACACCGACTTCGCCCATCAGCGCCGCGTTGCCGAGCGCGAGGCGCCGCGCGCCGACGCGACCACGCACGCCGATGCCGGTCGCGGATTCGAAATCCGCCGCGGTTTCGAGGGCGAGACCGCGCCGCCGTGCTTCGGCGACGATCGCAGCAGCCAGCGGATGCTCGCTGCCCTGATCGAGGCTCGCGGCAAGGCGCAGCACCTCGTCCGCATTCACACCGGCGGCGGCGATCGCTTCGCGGAACGCAGGCTTGCCTTCGGTCAGCGTGCCGGTCTTGTCGACGATCAGCGTGTCGATCGTACGCAGACGTTCGATCGCCTCGGCATCACGGAACAGCACGCCGGCCTGTGCGGCACGGCCGCTCGCAACCATCACCGTCATCGGCGTGGCCAGGCCGAGCGCACACGGACAGGCGATGATCAGCACGGCGACCGCGTTGACGATCGCATACGTCCATGACGGCTGCGGCCCGCACACGCCCCAGACGACGAACGCCGTCGCCGCGACCACGAGCACCGCGAGCACGAACCAGACGCTGACCCGGTCGGCGAGCCGCTGCATCGGCGCGCGCGTGCGTTGCGCCTGGGCGACGAGGCCGACGATCTGCGCGAGCGCAGTCTCCGCACCAACCTTCTCGGCACGGATGACGAGGCTGCCGGTGCCGTTGAGGGTGGCGCCGATCACCTTGTCGCCGACCTGTTTCTCGATCGCGATGGGCTCGCCGGTCAGCATCGATTCGTCCACGTTCGAACGACCGTCGACGACCGCGCCGTCGACCGGAACCTTCTCGCCCGGCCGCACGCGCAGCAGGTCGCCGACCTGCACCTCGGCCAGCGGCACGTCGTCTTCGCGGCCGTCCACGTGCACGCGCCGCGCCGTTTTCGGCGCGAGGCCGAGCAGTGCCTTGATCGCCGCCGACGTGCTCGAACGCGCCTTGAGTTCGAGGATCTGCCCGAGCAGGGTCAGCGAAACGATGATCGCCGCCGCCTCGAAATAGACGCCAACGCGGCCGTGCTCGCGGAACGACTCCGGAAACGCCTGCGGCGCCACGGTCGCGACCACGCTGTAACCGAACGCGGCCAGTACGCCGGTGCCGATAAGCGTCCACATGTTCGGGCTGCGGTTCGCGATCGACTGCGCCCAGCGCTCGAGGAACGGCCAACCGGCCCAGAGCACCACCGGTGCGGCGAGCACGAATTCGAGCACGGTGCGCGTCGCCGCGGAACGTGCATCGAAGTAGTGGGCGAACATCGCCAGCACGAACACCGCAAGCGACAGTGGCAAGGTCAGGAAGAAGCGGCGGCGGAAATCGGTCAGCTCGGGATTTTCGTCTTCGTCCAGGCTCGGCATCACCGGTTCCAGCGCCATGCCGCAGGCAGGACAGGTGCCGGGGCCGTCGCGGACGATCTCTGGGTGCATCGGGCAGGTGTACTTCGTGCCGGGCGCCACGGGCACAGCCGGCCCGACATCCTTCTCCGACGCGAGATAGCGCAAGGGATCGGCGACGAACTTCGTGCGGCAGCCTGCGGAACAGAACAGGTACTCGCGAGCCGCGTGTTTGGCGCGATGCGCGGATTCGGGCTTGACCTTCATTCCGCACACGGGATCGATCGGAGGCCCCGCCAAATCGTCCGCAACCGCCGACGCGCGGCCGCGCTGGTGCGCACCGCAACAGCGCGGCGCTGCCGGCGCGGCGGCAACAGGGTGTTGGTGCGAATGCGTTTGCGTCGGCATCAGTACAATTCCTCGTCGGTCAAGGCGTTGAGAATCGGACATGCTTCCGCGCGCCCATGTCCAGGGCAAGCGCGGATCAGCTTGCGCAGGCCGGCACCGACGCGCTCGAGTTCGGCGATGCGCGCGTCGATGTCGGCGAGCTTGAGCTGCGCTGCGCGCTTGACCTTGGCCACGTTGCGCTCTGCGCTAAGCTCCAGCAGCGTGCGGATATCCTCGAGCGAAAAGCCGAGCGACTTGGCACGACGAATGAAGCGCAGGCGCTTGAGCTCGGCCTCGCCATAGCGGCGATATCCCGATGCGAGGCGCCCTGCCGGCGGCAGCAGGCCGTTGCGTTCGTAGTAGCGCACCGTGTCGATGGCGACGCCGGCACGCTCGGCGAGTTTTCCGATGCTGAAATTCGACATTTCGATCCTCCTTGCCGCACAGTCTAAAGTCTGGACCATGGTCCATAGTCAATAGTTGGAACCTGCATCATGCAAATGTTTTCCGTCCCGCGTCGGGCAGCGCAGGCAGACCGGTTTGGGTATCATCCGGACCTGCGCAACCTGGAACTGCCCAATGAATTCGAACCTGTCCGCCCCCACCTGCCCCACGGCGATCGCCAGCCTCGTCTTCGGCATCCTGAGCTGGATCGCGCTCCCGTTCATCGGCGCGATCGTCGCCATCGTCTGCGGGCATCTCGCGCGCGGCGAAATCCGCCACGCGCTGCCAGGCACCCTGCAGGGCGACGGCCTCGCCGTTGGCGGGCTGATCCTCGGCTACCTGCACATCGTCATCGTCGTCTGTTTCGTCCTGTTCGCGTTCATGTTCCTCGGCGGCATCGCCTGGTTCGCCGCACACCTGCACTGACGCCGGCAGCGACGCCACGCCATCCGGCGGCTTGACTCCGCCCGACATGTTCATTAGCATGAACATGCACATGTCCCGCAATTGAACGAATGCCATGAAGACCGAACGGGTGACCCTGCTGACCACGCCTAAATTCAAGGCGTTCCTGGGCAGCGAAGCCAGGCGCGAAGGAATCAGCGTCGCCGAACTGGTGCGCAATCGCTTCGAGCCGCAACCGTCGGCCGAAACCGTGATGGTCGAGACGCTGACCGCGGAACTCGCTACGCGCCTGAAGGAAGCGCGTAGCGCGTTGAACGAGGGCCTTGCGGAGTTTCACGCCTGGCTCGCTGAAAAGAATGGTGCGCAGGCGAAGCAACCCAAGCGTGCCGCTACCCGCCGCGGACGCGCATGAGCCTCCTGTCCGACAGCATCAAGACGATCCGCGATGCGCTGAAAATGGCCGACGACGTGAAAGCGGCCGGCGAAGCCTTGAAGCTGATCACCCAGGAACTGCGCGAACACGACCGTCGCATCACCCGACTCGAAGCCCGATGGGAAACGGCGATGCAACTCTCCGCGTTGCGCAGCGCGCGCCGGATCGGCAAGGACGAATGACTTGTCGCAGCGACGGATACCCGCGCTGAGCGACGCGATCGGATAGGCTCTTGTACGCCCTCGCCCGCCCCTTCCTGTTCTGCCTCGACGCCGAACGCGCGCACGATCTCGCGTTGGCTTCGATCGAGGCCGCGTACCGAACGGGCCTCAACCCGCTGCTCGCATTGAAGCCCGAATCGCTGCCGACGCGCGTGCTCGGCATCGATTTCGCCAATCCGGTCGGACTCGCCGCCGGACTCGACAAGAACGGCGCCTACGTCGACGCGCTCGCCGCGCTCGGTTTCGGCTTCATCGAGGTCGGCACAACAACGCCGCGCGCGCAGGCCGGCAATCCGAAGCCGCGCATGTTCCGCCTGCCCGAGTACGAAGCGGTGATCAACCGCCTCGGCTTCAACAACGGTGGCGTCGATGCGCTGGTGCGCAACGTCGAGCGCGCAAAATTCGACGGCGTGCTCGGCATCAACATCGGCAAGAACAAGGACACGCCGAACGAGCGCGCGGTCGACGATTACCTGCACTGCCTGGAGCGCGTCTATGCACGCGCGAGCTACATCACCGTCAACATCTCCTCGCCGAACACGCAGGGCCTGCGCGATCTGCAGGAAGAAGAAACCTTGAAGCGCTTCATCGGCACGCTGCGCGAACGTCAAGAGCAACTCGCCGCGCGGCACGGCGCACGCAAGCCGATGCTACTCAAGATCGCGCCCGATCTTTCCGATGGCGAACTCGATGGCATCGCCGGCGTGCTGCTCGCGACGAAGATCGACGGCCTGATCTGCACGAACACGACGATCGCGCGTGACGCGGTTGCCGGTGCGCGTTTCGCGGACGAAGCGGGCGGTCTTTCCGGCAAGCCATTGCGGAACAGGGCGACTGCCGTGCTGCATGGAATGGCGCAACGCCTCGGCGGCAAGGTTCCGCTGGTCGGCGTCGGCGGAATCACGCGCGGTGCGGACGCGGCGGAAAAATTCGCCGCGGGCGCGAGCCTCGTGCAGTTCTACTCCGGCCTCGTCTTTCGTGGACCGGCACTGATCGGCGAATGCGTCGAGGCGCTGCGCGCCGGGCGCAAAAGAATGGCGGCGTGATGGAGAAGAGCAAAAGCGCCCCTTCACCCAACTCTCCCCGCAAAACGGAAAACGCTTGGGGGAGAGGGCTCAAGTGCGGCTACGGCTACACGGTGCACGAGAACGCTTCGCTGCTTGACCGCACCACGTTCCGCCTGCCCGCGCGCGCGGCCACGTTGATCGATGTGCATGAATTCGATGCCGTGCCGGGTCTGCTCGCCGAAGCCGCACAGCAGAATCGCGACGTGCTGATCCTTGGCGGTGGCAGCAACGTACTGTTCACGCGCGACTGGCCCGGCGTCGTCCTCGCCTTGCGCACGCGCGGCCTCGACATCATCGAACAACACGTAGCCGACAGGGTGGATGATGCCGCACTCGTACGCGCCGCGGCCGGCGAAATCTGGGACGATTTCGTCCACTGGACGCTGGCCCACGGCCTGTGCGGTCTCGAAAACCTCGCCCTGATTCCGGGCAGCGTCGGCGCCGCGCCGATCCAGAACATTGGCGCCTACGGCGTCGAAGTCGGCGAGTTCGTCGATGCGGTTCATGCCTACGATCGCAGCGCCGGCGCGAACGTGCGCCTCGACCACGCCGCGTGCGCCTTTGCCTATCGCGACTCGCTGTTCAAGCGCGAAGGTGGACGCTATCTCATCACCGCCGTCGATTTCCTGCTGCCGCGCGAACGCGCGCTGCGCCTCGACTACGACGGTGTGCGCGAGGAGCTCGCAGCGATGGGCGCCGGCACGCCCGACGCACGCGCAGTCGCGCATGCGATCTCGCGCGTGCGCACGCGCAAGCTGCCCGACCCGTCGACGACCGGCAACGCCGGCAGTTTCTTCAAGAATCCGGTCGTTTCGCCCGGCCTCGCGGCAGCGCTAAAGCGCGAGTATCCGCGCTTGCCGCTCTGGCCGCTGCCGGACGGAGCGATAAAACTGTCGGCCGCCTGGCTGATTGATGCCTGCGGATTCAAGGGACTGCGCGACGGCGACGCGGGCGTATCCGGCCAGCACGCACTCGTGCTGGTCAACTACGGCGGCGCGAGCGGCGCACAGGTCTGGGCGCTCGCGCAGCGTATCCAGCGTACGGTGCTCGCGCGTTTCGGCGTGGCGTTGGAGCCCGAGCCGCTCGTAGTGTGACGCGCGCCGTCAGGACGATGGATCGGTACGCAACGTGGTGTGGAACAAATACGGGCCGTCGAAGTCGGTCTCGTCGCCGGCCTTCTTGCCCTTCACCGACTGCAGGCGCGCGGAAAGCGGCTTGTGTCATTCCCGGCAAGCGCGGCGACGTCGCCGGGCAACGGCACGGTGCCGAGACCGGTACCGCAAACCGCGGAACATGCGAGCAGCGAGTCGATTCCGCAGCTGCCATCGACCCAGCGCAGCGCGAGGCGCTTGTCTTCCACTACCGGCAGCACCAGGCCAGAGTAGCCGGCCTGCCTGATCTTCACCGTCGAAATGATCGCGAGTACGGCGGTCATCGTGTGACGCCGAAACTCGCGCCGGGATAGGACCGACGCCAGCGAACGTCCATCCGCTGGACCCGGCAACAGCATCGCCCACGGCTTCGCCGATCCGTGCATGGATGGCCAGTTGTCGGGTGAGTTCGGCGACGGAAGCGTCGAAATCGCCGTGCGTCGTAGCGAACATCCGCCGCACGATGCCGGGGCCGTGGAAGCCCGGCGAGAACTGCTTGCCCGCACCAGTGTGATGGGCGCCGGGATAGAACGACCCCGAGCGGTTTGAGCATCGCGGTCGTGGCGAACAGGAAGTCGCCCTGGCTGCGCGTGCTGTAGTCGGTCACGTAGCGCACCAGCTTCGCCGCCCCGTGGATCGTCTTCCAGCGGATCCTGTCGGCGGCGGTCATGACGGCGCTCGCGCAGACGTGCGTCAGCGTCGAGAGCACCTGCGCGAGCAGACGCATCGCGGCGGGATCGTCGGCATCGTGCAGCACGCCGGGCCGAGGTTGCGCACGGTCTGCGTCTCGCAGCCGCATCTGGCGAAATCCGCCCTGGCCGCGCTGAATGCCGTCATCGCCTCGTCGACCTGCTTTTCGTAAATCGATCGATCGAGGCGGGCGACGGCGGTGACTGTGCGCACCTTCGGCTTCGCGGCATCCGCGGTCGCATCGGCTTAAGCAAGGGCGAGCACACAGAACAGGATCGAAGCGATCAGGCGCTTCATGACGCCCCCCCCTCCGCATGAATCGACAGCAGTCGGTTGCAAACCTGGCGTGAGGTCGCAGCGCCGCGCGCTTACCCACCGCCTACTCGCTGCACTGGAAGTACAGCAGGTGATCTGGATTGAGTGCACTGGTCTGGCCGAGGCTGATCGTGCCGCTGCGCAGCAGGCGTACTTCGTCGCGATGGAACGACAGTTCGTCGTCGTCGCCGAATTTGACCCACGAACCGTTGGTCGAGCGGTCGGATACGACGAAGTAACCGCGCTTGTATTCGATCAGCGCGTGATTGCGCGATACCCATTCCGCGTCGACGACGAGGCTGGAAGAAAGGTCGCGGCCAAGCGTGAACGGCGGCGCGAGTTCGTCGAGGTCGATCGCTCGACCGCGGTAGCGCAGTTGCAGGCGCACGCGCGGCGCGGTGAAGTTTCCGGTCGAGATCGCACGCTGGACCATGGTCACGTTGGACGTGTCCTCCTGCCAGAGCACGTCGACGATGTCGATCGGCATGAGCTTGCCGGCCACGCGCGTCTGCCCCATCGAGCGCGTGCGCAGCATGCCGGCATTGGTCAGCAGGCGTACCGTAGAGGCGGTCGTGATGATCTGCTCGCGCTTGGCCAACTGGGTCATGCGCGCGGCGGTGTTGACCGCATCGCCGTATACGTCGCCGTCCTCGAGCAGCGTCTCGCCGTGGTGCAGGCCGACACGGATGGCGAGGAATTCGCGTGCACACTCCTCGTCCGCCGCAATGCGTTTCTGCATGTCGACCGCGGCGAGCAGGCCCTGGATCGGCCCCGGGAACGTGCACAGGATTTCGTCACCGATGTTCTTGATCACTTGTCCGCCGTGCTGGCGCACGACCTCGCCCAGCGCGGCGAGCATGCCCGCAACGATACGCCGCGCCTCAAGATTACCGCGCGTTTCGAACAGTTTGGTGCTGCCGCTGACGTCGGCAAACAGGATGGTGAGGGGTTGCCCTTGGATCATGGCGTCTGAATCATAGGCGATTCGGCTACCCCGCTCCAGCCGCTGGGAGCTCCGGTACATGGCCCGATCTGTGGCCAGCATCACCGATCCCGGAGTCGGTCATATCCAGGTCGTGACCCTGTCGTCTGATCGTTCGGTGCGACGCCGTAAACCGACGCGCCCGGTCGCCGGCCAGGTGTTGCTCCAGGCCCGCTGCAGCCACGAGAGTCAGTTGCTCCTCGAGAATCGCTTCCGCGTCTGCCGTACGCGCATCGTCCCTGACCACGCAGCGAAACGACCGGTCGAGCAGACCGGTGCGATGCCGCGCCCCGCTCTAGTCGACAATTCGAAGCGGCAGCGTCAGTTCCCACCCGCTTTCCCACGACCTTCGCCGATGGTGGGACAGTCCCCGTTGCATGCAGTGGCGGGAGTCTGAAACGCAAAACGGCTGGTCCCGTAAAAAGACCAAGCCGTTTTCTGTAGGCGAATCAAAAAGTCCACCGCTATTGGTCGGGGCGGCGGGATTCGAACCCACGACCCCCTGCCCCCCAGGCAGATGCGCTACCAGGCTGCGCTACGCCCCGACGTTGTTTTTCCATCATCCCTGATTGCGAAAATCAAGAAACGGCCGTCCCTGGGCCGCACTTTTCAATAGCTGCCGAATTCTAACAGATGCGTCGCTGTCAGTGGCGCAGGATCTGCAGCACTTCCTCGAGTTCCATGCGCACCTGACGCACGATCTGGTTGGAAATGCTCGTTTCCATGCGCGCCTGCTGGCCTTCGAGGCGCTGACGTGCTCCAGTGATCGTGAAGCCCTGATCGTAGAGCAGCGCGCGGATCTGGCGGATCATCAGCACGTCGTGGCGCTGGTAGTAGCGCCGATTGCCGCGGCGCTTGACGGGCTTCAGGTTCGAGAATTCCTGCTCCCAATAGCGCAACACGTGCGGCTTCACCGCGCACAATTCGCTGACTTCACCGATGGTGAAGTAGCGCTTGGCCGGAATGACCGGCAGTTCGTTGTTACTGCCTTGATCCAGCATACGACTCGACCTTGAGCTTGAGCTTCTGCCCCGGACGGAACGTCACCACGCGCCGCGCGGAAATCGGAATTTCCTCGCCGGTCTTCGGATTGCGTCCCGGCCGCTGGTTCTTCTTGCGCAAATCGAAGTTGCCGAAGCCGGAAAGCTTGACCTGCTCACCGCGCTCGAGCGCCTCGCGCACGACATCGAAAAAAGCATCGACGAATTCCTTCGCCTCGCGTTTGTTCAGGCCGACGTCCGCGAACAAGCGTTCGGCCATTTCCGCTTTGGT
Organism: Rudaea sp.; assembly: GCF_057139185.1. NCBI lineage: Bacteria > Pseudomonadati > Pseudomonadota > Gammaproteobacteria > Lysobacterales > Rhodanobacteraceae > Rudaea > Rudaea sp. The sequence continues at coordinate 25,991 of NZ_DBNHDN010000026.1, forward strand.
GAGCGCCGCCATCCTACCCCCTCAATCTCGCTCGGCAGTGGCGTTCCAGCGCCGCCACCGCCAGCCCCACGCATTGATCTGCGTCGGCATCGGTAAGAGTGCGCGATTCATCCTGCAAAATCAAGCCGATGGCGACACTTTTTAGTCCTAGTGCGAGATTCGGTCCGGCATATCGGTCGAATACGAATATCTCGCGCAGAATGGCGCCGACGGCAACGCGCACGGCGGTCTCGACCGCGGCGTAGTTCACGTTTTCCGGCAGCTCGATCGACAGATCACGGCGCAGCGAAGGGAAACGCGCCAGCGCGGCCCCACGCGGCACCGCGCGCGCGACCAGTCCGTCCAGATCGAATTCGAAGACGTAGATGTCGGTCTCGCAGTCCAGCGCCTTCAGCAGGCGCGGGTGCAGCGCGCCGAGGCTGCCGACGGCAATGCCGTCGCGCATGACGTCCGCCGCACGTCCGGGATGCAACCAGCTCGTCGCCGATGCGTTCGCATGGAAAGCGCGCGCATCGCCGCTGAGTGCGAACAGCGATTCGACATCGCCCTTCACGTCGTAGAAATCCAGCGCACGCTTGTCCGCCGCCCATTGCAACTCGTGCGCCTGACCACAGGCGACGCCGGCGATGCGCACCGTTTCGACCTGGGCGCCCACGCCCTGCCGGAATACGCGGCCGATCTCGAACAGCCGCACCCGTTCCTGCTGGCGGCGACGGTTGGCGATCAACGCCGAGACCAGGCCCGGCAACAGCGAGGTGCGCATCGTGCCGAGGTCGGCGGCAAGCGGATTGGCGAGTGCGATCGCACCCGCGTCGAGCTGCCAGCGCTTGAGCAGTTCGGCATCGACGAAGGCGAAGTTGACGGCCTCGCGATAGTCGCGCGCCGCAAGCTGGCGGCGCAGCGCCGCTTCGTCGACGCGCGTTTCCGACGGTGCGGCAACGCGGATCTCGCCGGCCGGCATCGTGGTGGGGATTGTTTCGTAGCCGTGGATACGCACGACTTCCTCGATGAGGTCTTCCTCGATCGCAATGTCGAAGCGCCAGCTCGGCGGTGTTGCGCGCCAGCCATCCGCGGTCGCCTCGATCTGCATGCCGAGCGCGGCGAGGACGCGCGCGACTTCGGCATCGGCGATGGCAATGCCGAGCACGCGTTCGAGCCGCCCCCGGCGCAGCGGCACCGCGGCTGGCCGGGCGAGAAACTGCGGCAGCGTCGCTTCCGTCACCGGTCCCGGCCTGCCACCACCGAATTCCACGACGAGTTGTGTCGCCCGTTCGAGCGCGCGCCGCGGCAGTTCGGGATCGACGCCGCGCTCGAAGCGATGCGAAGCGTCGGTATGCATGCCGAGCTTGCGCGCTCGGCCGCTGATCGCGGTCGGCGCGAAATGCGCGGCTTCGAGGAATACGTCGCGCGTGGTGGCGGCCACGCGCGTCGCATAACCGCCCATGATGCCGGCGAGTGCGATAGGCCGACTCCGATCGGAATCCGCCGCATCGGTGATGACGAGAAATTCGGGGTCGAGAGCAACCTCGGACTCGTCGAGCAGCTTGAGATTCTCGCCGGCGCGCGCACGACGCACGCCGATCGCGCCGACCAACGTCGCCGCGTCGAACGCGTGCAGCGGCTGGCCCATCTCGAGCAGAACGTAGTTGGTCACGTCGACAAGCAGGCTGATCGGACGCAGGCCGGAACGGCGCAGACGTTCGGCCATCCAGAACGGCGTCCGCGCATCGGCATCGATGCCCTCGATCAGGCGGCCGCAATAGCGCGGACAGTCGGCTCCCGCTTGCAGTTCGACCTTGCGCTCGTGCGTCGTGGTCGCAGCGAGCGTCGCGATAGCGGGCAGCGCGGCGCGCGCCCCGAAGATCGCCGCGACGTCGCGGGCGACGCCCTGCACGGACAGGCAGTCTGGCCGGTTCGGCGTCAGCTTGATCTCGATCGTCGCATCGGGCAGGTGCAGATATTGCGCAAGCGGCTTGCCCGCCGGCGCGTCGGCGGGCAGCTCGAGCAAACCCGATGCGTCGGCGTCGATACCCAGTTCCTTCGCCGAACAGAGCATGCCGAATGAATCGACGCCACGCAGCGCGGCCTTCTTGATCTGCATGCCGTTCGGCATCGCCGCGCCGACCGTGGCCAGCGGCGCCTTCAGGCCGCGGCGCGCGTTCGGCGCGCCGCAGACGATCTGCACCGTCGTGCCATCGCCGGTGGCGACCTGACAGACGCGCAGCTTGTCCGCGTTTGGGTGCGGGGAACATTCGACGATCTCGGCGACGACGATGCCCTCGAGCGCGCCGCCGATCGCCTCGACACCTTCGACTTCGAGGCCGGCCATCGTCAGCTTGCGGCACAACTCATCGCGCGTCGCGTTGATCGGAACGAGCTCGCGCAGCCAGTTTTCGGAGAATTTCATCAGGGAGTCGCCAGTTGTTCAGGCTTGTCACTCCGGCTTTCGCCGAAATGACGCCATCATGTTTATGCGAATTGCTTGAGAAAGCGCAGGTCGTTCTCGAAGAACGCACGCAGGTCGTTCACGCCATAGCGAAGCATCGCGAAACGTTCGACGCCCATGCCGAAGGCGAAGCCGGTGTAGCGCTCGGGATCGATGTTGCAGGCGCGCAGCACGTTCGGATGGACCATGCCGCAACCGAGCACTTCGAGCCACGCGGTCGAGCCATCGTCGCGGTCCCAGCGAATGTCGACTTCCGCGCCCGGCTCGACGAACGGGAAGTAGCTCGGCCGGAAACGCATCTCGAAATCGCGCTCGAAGAATGCGCGCACGAATTCGGCAAGCGTGCCCTTGAGATCGGCGAAGGTCGAGGTCTCATCGATGAGCAGGCCCTCGAGCTGGTGGAACATCGGGCTGTGCGTCTGATCGGAATCGGAGCGATAGACCTTGCCCGGCGCGATCACGCGCAGCGGCGGCGTGCGCCCGGTCATTGCGCGGATCTGCACCGGAGAGGTATGCGTGCGCAGCAGGCGTCCGTCGGGGAAATAGAACGTGTCGTGCATCGCGCGCGCCGGGTGGTGCGGCGGGAAGTTGAGCGCTTCGAAGTTGTGCCAGTCGTCCTCGATCTCGGGGCCGTCGGCAACTTCGTAGCCGAGCCGCGCGAAGATGTCGACCATGCGCTCCAGCGTGCGTGTGATCGGATGCAGGTTGCCGCGCGCGCCGTTGCGGCCGGGCAAGGTGATGTCGATGGTCTCCGATGCGAGATGCGCAAACACTGCCGCTTCCTCTGCAACGGATTTTTTCTCGGCAATTTCTTTCTGGAGCTTCTCTTTGATTCGATTGACTTGCTCGCCCCTTGCCTTTCTCTCCGCCGGGGGAAGCGCGCCCAACAGCTTCATTTGCTCGGTTATGAAACCACTCTTGCCGAGAAGAGCGACACGAACGTTCTCGATCTCTTGCAACTGTCGATTGATCTGATCCAACCCCAAGCGATCTGCCATTTCCTGGACGTTGATTCTCAGTTGCGCAAGACCACTATTCGCAGCTTGGCGCTGTGCTCGTTCTACGGCCTCCGTCAATCCCAAGTCACCGGAAATATTTTCGAATTTCTTTTGTTGCCCAACGATTTCTTGGAATCGGTCGATCGCGTGTTGGATCGATGCCAACTGCGCGGGCGCGACATCAAGATTGCCCAGATCAAGCAAATTTTTCTGAGAATTACTCATTGGAGAAGCCGTCGAATCTCAAAAAAGAAAAAGGAGCGAGGCCAAAGCCTGCTCCCCGAGTAATCGTCGTGCCGCGCTGACTGCGGCACGGGATTGGTCCTGCTGTCGATTACGCCGCGAGGCTGGCTTTCGCTTTTTCAGCCAGCGCACCAAACGCCGCGATATCGTGTACGGCGATGTCGGCGAGCACCTTGCGATCGACCGTGATGTTGGCCTTCTTCAGGCCGTTCATCAGGCGGCTGTAGGACAGGCCGAACTGGCGCGCGCCGGCATTGATGCGCACGATCCACAGCGCGCGGAACTGGCGCTTCTTCTGCTTGCGGCCGATGTAGGCGTACTGACCGGCCTTGATGACCGCCTGCTTGGCAGCGCGAAAGACCTTGCGCCGGGCATTGTAATAACCCTTCGCGCGGGAAATGATTTTTTTGTGTCGACGGCGGGCGACGACACCACGTTTGACTCGTGCCATGGTTTCGTCTCCTTACACGTAGGGAAGCATGCGCGCGATGCGACCGGAGTCTTCTTTGCGCACGATGTTGGGACCGCGAAGGCCGCGCTTGCGCTTGGTCGACTTCTTGGTGAGGATGTGGCTCTTGAAGGCATGACCGGCCTTGTACTTGCCGGAAGCCGTCTTGCGGAACCGCTTGGCAGCGGCCCGGTTGGTCTTGATCTTGGGCATGGCCCAACTCCTTAAGGTTGATTTTGTTACTCGCCTGAGCGGCAGCACGCTGCGCTTTCCGTCCTGCTCGGGCTTAGCTTGTGTAAGCTCACCGTGAAGTGAGCGGGTTCCAGATTTCAAACCTCTCCCCCACAAGCGTGACTTGGGAGCGAGAGGAACTGCTGGCGGCGCGACGGAAGGTTTCCCTTACATCGCCGTTGCCACCCGGCATACCGAAGCGTCGATCATTGCTTCTTCTTCGGCGCTACCATCATCACCATCTGCCGGCCTTCGAAGCGCGGGAAGCTCTCGACCACCGCTTCCTCGGCAACGTCCGCCTGGATGCGCCTGACCATCTGCTCGCCGATCTCCGTGTGCGCCATCTCGCGGCCCTTGAAGCGAACGACGACCTTGACCTTGTCGCCCTCTTCGAGGAAGCGCTTCATGTTGCGCAACTTCACGTTGTAGTCGCCGTCTTCGGTCGAGGGGCGGAACTTCAATTCCTTGATCTCGACCTGCTTGGTCTTGCGCTTGGCCGCGTGCGCCTTCTTCTGCTGCTCGAACTTGAACTTGCCGTAGTCCATGATGCGGCAAACGGGCGGATCAGCGGTCGGTTGAATTTCGACCAGATCCAGGCCCAGATCGCCGGCCATCGTCAGCGCTTCGTCGCGCGACAGGATACCGACCTGCTCTCCTTCGGCGCCGATTACGCGCACCCGCGGAACACGGATTTCCGTATTCTTGCGGTTAGCTTTTTCAGTGGCTATAAATGTTTCTCCGAAAATTTAATTGAATAAATTCAAGATGTTACTAGTTGTTCTTGAATTCGTTTCGCAACTTGTCGGCGAACTCGGTAATTTTCATCGAGCCCAAATCTTCACCCGACCGCGCACGCACGGCAACGACTCCGAGTTCCTTTTCGCGATCACCGACCACGAGTAGGTACGGAATCTTCTGCAACGTGTGTTCGCGTATTTTATAGCCGATTTTCTCGTTGCGCAAATCCGCTTCCACCCGGAAGCCTTGCCGGACAAGGGCTTGCACCGCCTCAGCGGCAAATTCCGCCTGCGCATCGGTGATATTCATGACCACCGCCTGCACCGGCGCCAGCCAGGCCGGGAACTGGCCGGCGTGGTGCTCGATCAGGATGCCGATGAAACGCTCCATCGAGCCAACGATGGCCCGGTGCAACATCACTGGCTGGCGGCGCTGGCTGTGCTCATCGACGTACTCGGCGCCGAGGCGGCCCGGCATCATGAAGTCCACCTGCATGGTGCCGAGCTGCCAGGTACGACCGATCGCATCACGCAGGTGATACTCGATCTTCGGGCCGTAGAAAGCGCCCTCGCCCGGCAGCTCCTGCCATTCGACGCCGCAAGCTTTCAATGCGGAACGCAAGGCGTTCTCGGCCTTGTCCCAGGTCGCATCGTCGCCGAGGCGCGGCTCAGGACGCAGCGCGATCTTGATCTGGATATCGCTGAAGCCGAAATCCGCATAGACCTGCAAAGCCTGCCGGTGGAACGCCGTCACCTCGGCTTCGATCTGGTCTTCGGTGCAGAAGATGTGGCCGTCGTCCTGGGTGAAGCCGCGCACGCGCAGAATGCCGTGCAACGCGCCCGAAGGCTCGTTGCGATGGCAGGCGCCGAACTCGCCGTAGCGGATCGGCAGGTCGCGGTAGCTGTGCAGGCCGTGGTTGAAAATCTGCACGTGGCCCGGGCAGTTCATCGGCTTGAGTGCGTACGTGCGCTTTTCCGACTCGGTGAAGAACATGTTTTCCTTGTAGTTGTCCCAGTGGCCCGACTTCTGCCACAGCGACACGTCGAGCACCTGCGGGCAGCGTACTTCCTGGTAGCCCGAATCGCGGTAGACACGGCGCATGTACTGCTCGACGACCTGCCAGATCGACCAGCCTTTCGGATGCCAGAAGACGAGGCCCGGACCTTCCTCCTGCACATGGAACAGATCGAGCTGCTTGCCGAGCTTGCGATGATCGCGCTTCTCGGCTTCCTCGAGCTGGGTCAGATAGGCCTTCAGATCCTTGTCGTTGAGCCAGGCCGTGCCGTAGACACGCTGCAGCATCTCGTTGTTCGAATCGCCGCGCCAGTACGCGCCCGCGACCTTCATCAGCTTGAACGCACGCAGCTTGTTCGTGTTCGGTACGTGCGGACCGCGGCACAGGTCGATGAATTCGCCCTGCGAATACAGCGACAGCTCCTCGTTCGCCGGGATCGACTCGATGATCTGCGCCTTGTACTCCTCGTTCTTGCCGCGGAAGAACGCGACCGCGTCGTCGCGCGACATGACCGAGCGCGAGACGTCGAGGTTTTCGGCAACGACCTTCTTCATCTCGGCCTCGATCTTGTCGAGGTCGTCCGGGGTGAACGGCATCTTGCGCGCGAAGTCGTAGTAGAAACCGTTGTCGATCACCGGGCCGATCGTGACCTGCGTGTCCGGGAACAGGCGTTGCGTCGCCTGTGCCAGCAGGTGCGCGGTCGAGTGGCGCAGGATATCGAGCGCCTCGGGGCTCTTGTCGGTGATGATCGCGAGGTTCGCGTCGTATTCGATCTTGTAGCTCGTATCGACGAGACGGCCGTCGACCTTGCCGGCCAGCGCAGCCTTGGCCAGGCCCGCGCCAATCGATGCGGCGACATCGGCGACGGTGACAGGGTGCTCGAACTGGCGCTGGCTGCCGTCGGGGAGTGTGATGTTGATCATGACCAATTCTTCCGCAGTGACTTTTTCGCTCCTCGTTCCCGCAGCGGCAGAAATCCAGCTTCTGCCCCGACCTGCGTGACGAGCGGGGATCGGGCCGTCGTCCTCGGCCCGGAATGACGCAATCGCAGGCAACAAAAAAGGCGCCAGGCGCCTTTCGTCGAGGTGGCTCAGCGATCGAGGTTCAGTGGGAAAACGCGCTAGTGCTCATGTCGCACACTCGGCTGACAGTTGCCCGCAAGCCACCTTTATTCAACTTCGTGCAGCGTACCGTAGAACCCGCATGCACACAAGAAAGCACGACAAAAATCCCCCGGCACAAACCGGGGGACAAATCGAATCATGCGTGCTCGTGTTCCACGGCAGTCAGGCCACGTCCCGACATGCCGCCACCTCTATTGCACACACACGGCATATGTGTTGTAGGCGAAACTGTTGCCGTTGTGATTCGTGACGACGAAAGTCCATTGCGTGGCGGAGCTTGGATAGCTCGATGTGATCGCTGCATAGTTGAGGGCATTGCCACCTGACGTGACATTGAACCCGCCGCTGATCACCTTGCCGGTTGCGCAAGTCACGTTGACCGTGCATGGGCCGCCGCTAGAACAAGTTCCTGACGGACCGGTAACCGTGCTGACACTGACCGATCCCGCGGCACCGGTAGCACCCGTCGCGCCGGTAGCGCCTGTTGCTCCAGCGGTACCCGCTGGGCCCTGTGCACCCGTGGCGCCCGCTGGACCCTGCGCGCCGGTGGCGCCCGCAGCGCCCGCCGGACCCTGTGCACCTGTAGCGCCGGCAGCTCCCGTCGGGCCTTCGGCACCGGTGGCGCCTTGCGCACCCGTGGCGCCCGTAGCACCTGCCGGACCCTGCGCGCCGGTCGCGCCCGCAACGCCCGCCGGACCCTGTGCACCTGTAGCGCCGGCAGCCCCCGTCGGGCCTTCGGCACCGGTGGCGCCTTGCGCACCCGTGGCGCCCGTAGCACCTGCCGGACCCTGCGCGCCGGTCGCGCCCGCAACGCCCGCCGGGCCTTCGGCACCGGTGGCGCCTTGCGCACCCGTGGCGCCCGTAGCACCTGCCGGACCCTGTGCACCTGTAGCGCCGGCAGCCCCCGCCGGGCCTTCGGCACCGGTGGCGCCTTGCGCACCCGTGGCGCCCGTAGCACCTGCCGGACCCTGCGCGCCGGACAACGCGATCAAGGCCCAATCAGTCGTATCCGTGGCCGGATCACCTGCGTTGTTCCCCGTCTTGTTGACGTAGGTGGAACCATTTTGGGTCACCACGTCATAGGCCGCGTACGTTCCGGTCGCGCCCCAGGCACCGACATAGGAGAAGCTCTGGCCGGTGGCTCCAGTCGCGCCGGTCGCGCCTGTCCCACCAGTCGCCCCCTGGTTTCCGGTCGCGCCGGTAGTGCCCTGAGCTCCCTGCGGGCCAGTTGGCCCCATTGCTCCCTGCGGACCAATATCGCCCTTGTCTCCCTGTGCCCCGGTGCTGCCGGTAGTGCCAGTCGGCCCCGTGGCGCCAGTCGCCCCGACTGTTCCCGTGGCTCCGGTCGGACCCGTCACTCCTGCGTCGCCTGTTGCGCCGGCTGGCCCGGTTGCACCCGTGGAACCGGTTGCGCCTGTGGGGCCCGTGGCGCCGGTGGCTCCCGTCGGACCAGTCGCTCCACCCGTTGTCGCCGACGCGCCACGGAAATAACCGAATGCATCGACCACGACCTGGGTCGGATTTTGCGCGAAGATCGCGAACCGGCCACTGTTGGGATTGATCGTCGCGACACCCGCATTGGCCACGGTTTGGCCACCGAGATAGTTCAGCCAGCTGGTGCCCAAAACGCCGCCATCGGGATAGACGGACAGAAACCCGTAGGCGCTGGGATCACCGAGACCGTAGGCCTGCACGGTGATATTGAGCGCCAGGGCAGACGGAATGGCACCGGTATAGCCCGCGCATGCCGAAGAGCCGCCCTGGGCGACGCCGCCCAAGGCATCGTACGTGCGCGTTTGCAAAGATCCGAAAGCGCCGCCGGCGCCGGGCTGGCGCGTGTCCACGATGCGGCAGGGGGTGATCGCGGTGTAGACCAGATCGTCCGTCCCGCTGACGCCGCCGCCGGTTTGCGCCGCACCGGCAGTCGTTGCAGTCGCCGCGATCGTGGTGGTCGTATTCGCGCGGCGGACGACCGATGCGCTGGCGGCGCTAAGCGCCGCTTCCAGCGAGGGCGCGCTCACCGCTTCGGTGAAGCCGCGTGCATCGCCTTGCATCAGGTTGTTCACGAGTTCGACGTGCCGTGGATCCAGCGTGCCATCAGCGCCGGGCTTGTATTGCGCGGCGAACAAGCCGGCGATCTGCTGAGCCTGCGCGAAGCGCTGCTGTGCCTTGGCCAGAGCGATCGGGTCAAGCCTGGCGGGACTTGCGTTGCGCAACTGCTGCGTGGCGAGCGTGCTGTGCACGTCGTTGAAATCCGCTGCGGATGCCGTCAGCGCGTAGGAAATGGCGACGGCAAGCGCCGTCATCGTGACGACTTTACGATTTATCAATTGCATGAATTTACCCCTGTATTCATCGGCTGAAAGATGTCTTTTCGATTCACATGCACAATGCCGTGCACACGGCAGGCATGCCGGTGCACCGCACTGGATTGGATAAAGGCCGTTGTGCTGGTGAACTGGACGACCATCGGTGGTCGGCAGCGACGCCGGGACACCGATTGACGACCGGCACATGTAGCGGTGACACGCCCCTCCCCCTACTGCTGGCCGCAGGTATGCAGTGCACGTTCAATTTTTCATTTCGCATCCCGCGGACACGCCCCTGCAGCGACCTCAGGTTAATGTTGCCCGTCACGGAATGCAATTGAGGCTATGCGGTACCCGCCACGAAAGATGTGGCAGGTCGATCCGGCCCGGATATTCCCGCAGAGGGGGCCGAATATGCTGCGCGCAATCAGATCAGGCAGGTCAAGGCCCGCGCTTCGCGCCATGACCGGGTGGCGAGCTCCGCCAGCTCCAGTGCCTTGATCCCGTCGACCAGGCCTGGAACCGGCCGTGCCGTTCCGGCCAGCAGGTTCGCGAAATGGGCCATCTCGAGCGCGTAGGCGCGGCGGTACCGATCGAGGAAAAACGGCTCGGGCACGTCGCTGCTGACCGCGCCGGCAAGCGCAGCGATGACTTCCGTAGGCCTGTGGTTGCCGGCCTGCAGCATGCCGGCCGCGCCCAGCACCTCGATACGCTGATCGTAACCATACGCCGCATGACGCGAGGTGTTGATCACGCAGAGACAGCCGCGACGCGAACGCAGCGTCACCGCCGCCGTATCGAGATCATGCGCCTGCGCGGCATCGGGACTCAGGCAAGCGCCGGTGGCATGGATTTCGAGGATCTCGTCGGCGAGCAGCCAGCGGCAGACGTCGAAATCGTGGATCAACATGTCCTTGAACACCCCGCCCGACTGTTTGAGATATTCGAGTGGCGGTGGCGCTGGATCCCGGCTGGTCAGCACAACCACCTCGGCCGCGCCGATCTCGCCCGCGTCGAGGCGACGCTTGAGCGCGGCAAAAGTCGGATCGAAGCGGCGCTGGAAGCCGATCATGCAGGCCACGCCGGCTTCGGCCACGACGCCGGCGCAGGCGCGTGCGTCGTCGAGCTCAGCCGCGACGGGTTTCTCGCAGAAGATCGCCTTGCCCGCATGCGCGGCGCGCGTGATCAGTTCGGCGTGCATCGCCGTGCTCGCGGCGATGACCACGGCAGCCACGAGCGGGTCCGCCAGCGCACGCTCGGCATCGGTCGCGGTCGCGGCGAACGCGGCCGCCAGTTCTTCCGCTGCCGCCACGTTGACGTCGATGACGTAGCGCAGCCGCAGGCCCGGTGTCACCGCGATGTTGCCCGCATGGATGCGGCCGATGCGCCCGGCACCGAACAGCGCGACCTCAAGCATCGTAGTCGCCGGTGTGCGCACCTTCATTCGGCTTCAATTCCAGCCGGTAGGCCAGCGCGACGAACAGCGCCTGGCACAGGCAGATCGTGCTGGTCAATGCACGGAACGCGAACGCGCTCGCTTCCTCGACCTTGAGCAGCACGTTCGCATGCGCGGCGAGCGGGCCGAGGTCGGACTCGCTGATCGCGATCACCTTGGCCTTGCGCTGGTGCGCGAGGCGCGCGCAGAACAATGTCTCCTTGCCATAGGGCGGAAAGCTGATCGCGATCAAGGCATCGCCCTTGCCGATGCTGTGGATCTGCTCGCGATGCATTCCGCCGAGCCCGTCGACCAGGTGCACGCGTTTCTGCGTGTGTCCCAATGCGTACGCGATATAGCTTGCGATCGCGAATGAGCGGCGCACCGCGACGATGTAGATCTGCTCGGCCTGCTCGAGCAGGTCGACCGCGGCACGGAAACGCGTGACATCGAAGCGCTCGACGAGTTCGTCGAGGCCGACCCGGCAGGCGTCGATGAAACTGCGCGCGATCTGCGTCTCGTCGAGTTGCTCCGGACGCCCGGCTATGACGCGGCGAATGCGGTGCTGGTAGCTGCCGGACGGCTCCGCGCGCTCGCGGAAGGCATCGCGAAACACCGCCTGCATCTCGCTGAAGCCGGAGTAGCCGAAGCGCTGTGCGAAGCGCACGACGGCCGATGGATGCACGTTCGACCCGACCGCCACATCGTTGACCTTCTGCAGCATGATGCTCGAACGGTGCTGCTCGAGATAACGTGCGATACCCTGCAACTGACGCGGCAGCGACTCGAACTCGTCGGCGACGCGCCGCATGAATTGATCCACTGCATTGCTGACGGCCAAGGGCGTGCTCCTGCGCAGATGCGGCTACCGGTGAGTCTGCAACATATGGAATAAAAATTCCATATTTCCAATTGATGCAATGCGAATTGCAATGATTGGGGGCAGGCCCTATTCTCACCCATACGACGCGCTTTTTCGCAAGCCCACGAGTCGCGCATGACAGAATCCGTTCACTCCGCCGCCTCGCGCCCGCTCGACGCCATCTTCCTCGGCCGTGTGGCCGTCGACTTCTATGCGCAGCAGATCGGTGCGCGCCTGGAGGACGCGACGAGCTTCGCCCGGTATCTCGGCGGGTCATCGGGCAACACGGCATTCGGTTGCGCGCGGCTCGGCCTCAAGATCTCGATGCTCAGCCGAGTCGGCGACGACCAGATGGGCCGCTTCCTGACCGAAACGCTTGTGCGCGAAGGCTGCGACGTCTCGCATCTGCGCGTCGATCCGGACCGCCTGACCGCATTCGTTCTGCTCGGCATCAAGGATCGCGACACCTTCCCGCTCCTGTTCCACCGCGAGAACTGCGCCGACATGGCGCTGGCCGCGGACGACATCGACGAAACCCACATCGCCTCGGCGCGCGCGCTCGCCATCACCGGCACGCACCTGTCGACGCCCGGCACTCTCGCCGCCTGCCGCCGTGCGCTCGATCTCGCACAAAAGCACGGCCTGCGGCGCGTGCTCGACATCGACTACCGCCCGGTGCTCTGGGGCCTTGCCCCGCGCAGCGACGGTGCCACGCGCTTCGTCGCGAATGCGCAGGTGACTGCGCATCTGCGCGAAATGCTGCCTTCGTTCGATCTCATCGTCGGCACCGAGGAAGAATTCCGCGTCGCCGGCGGCGGCGACGATCTGGTCGCCGCGCTGCGCAACGTGCGCGCCGCGACCCCGGCACTGCTCGTGATAAAGCGCGGTGCGCTCGGCTGCAACGTGATCGCCGACGAAATTCCGCCGCGCATCGATGATGCGCCGCTGTTCCGCGCGCCGCAGGTCGAGGTACTCAACGTGCTCGGCGCGGGCGATGCGTTTCTGGCCGGGTTCCTTTGCGGCTGGCTGGGCGACGAGCCGATCGAACGCTGCTGCGCTTGGGCGAATGCCTGCGGCGCCATCGTCGTCTCGCGTCACGGCTGCGCGCCGGCGATGCCGAGCCGCGCCGAACTCGATCATTTCCTCGCCCAGGTCAAGCTCGATCCGGCACGCGCGCGTCGCCCCGATCGCGATGCCGATCTCGCCCATCTGCATCGCGTCAGCGTGGCGCGAGCGCGCTGGGACGACCTGCACGTGTTCGCTTTCGACCACCGCAGCGCGCTGGAGGAGTTGGCCCGCGGCCGTGGAGCGGATGCCGAGGCACGTCTGTGCATGTTCAAGAACCTGCTGCTGCGCGCGACCGAGCAGACCGAGCGGATATCCGGTCTCGCCGGTCGCATTGGAGTATTGATCGACGACCGCTACGGCCAGGATGCGCTCAACGCCGCGAGCGGGCGCGGCTGGTGGATCGGCCGCCCGGTCGAACTTCCCGACACGACACCGCTCGCGTTCGAACGCGGCGGCTCGATCGGCACGCATCTGATCACCTGGCCGCACGAGCACACGATCAAATGCCTGGTCGTCTTCGACCCCGACGATGCCACGCAACGAGCCGAGCAAGAGCGGCAGCTGCGCACGCTCTGCGACGCGGCCTGCACCAGCGGACACGAACTGTTGATCGAAGTGATTGCGCCACTGCGCGCCGTGCCGGCGCGGCGCGGCGACCTCGTGCGTCGCGCGATCGAGTGCATCTACGCCTGCGGCATCAAGCCGCACTGGTGGAAGCTCGCGCCGCCGGATGCGGCCGACTGGCCCGCTCTGGATGCGCTGATCCTGCGCAGCGACCCGTGGTGTCGCGGTGTGCTCCTGCTCGGCGCCGACGCACCGCTCGTCGGTCTCGCCGCCGGTTTCGCCGCAGCCACCTCGAGTGCGACTTGCCGCGGCTTCGCCGTCGGCCGCAGCGTGTTCGCCGAACCCGCGCGCAGCTGGTTTGCGGGCGAGATCGACGCGGACACGCTGGTCGCGCGCGTGCACGCGAACCAGCGCGAACTCGCTGCACTCTGGCGCGCGGCGCGCGACAATGTCGTCCGCAACGGCGCAGGCAAACTTTCCGCAAACGCATGAACAAGGCAACGATCCGGCTCACCGCAGCACAGGCGCTGGTACGCTATCTCGCGGCGCAGCACGTGCGCGTCGGTGACGAGGTTCTGCCGTTATTTGCCGGCATGTTCGCGATCTTTGGCCACGGCAACGTTGCCGCCCTGGGCGAGGCGCTGTACGAACATCGCAACGCGCTGCCGACGTATCGTGCGCACAACGAACAGGCGATGGCGCACACCGCGATCGCCTACGCCAAGGCGCAGATGCGCAGACGCGTCATCGCGGTCACTACCTCGATCGGCCCCGGCGCGACCAATCTCGTCACCGCCGCGGCACTGGCCCACGTCAACCGCCTGCCCGTGCTGCTGCTGCCCGGCGACGTTTTCGTCTCGCGCGCCCCCGATCCGGTGCTGCAGCAGATCGAGGATTTCGCCGACGGCACGGTCAGCGTCAACGACTGTCTCAGGCCGGTTTCGCGTTACTTCGACCGCATCGTCGCGCCGTCGCAATTGCTGACCGCATTGCCGCGCGCCGTGCATGTGTTGACCGATCCGGCGCGATGCGGTCCGGTCACGCTCGCCTTGCCGCAGGACGTGCAAGCCCAGGCGTTCGACTTCCCCGCCGCGTTCTTCGAGCCGCGCGTCGTGGTTGCACCGGCAACACTGCCGGCGCCCGAGCAGATCGCCGCTGCCGCCGAGGCGCTGCGCGCGGCCCGGCGACCGATCATCGTCGCCGGCGGCGGCGTGCTGTACGGCGAGGCCGCGGATGCTTTGCGCATTTTCGCCGAACGCCATGCGATCCCGGTCGCCGAAACGCAGGCCGGCAAAGGCAGCCTGCCGTTCGATCATCCGCTGCAACTCGGTCCGGTCGGTGTCTGCGGCAGCGCCTCGGCGAACGCGCTTTGCACCGAGGCCGATTTCGTTCTCGCCGTCGGCACGCGTCTCGCCGACTTCACCACGGGCTCGAACGCGCTATACGCCCAGGCACGGCTGGTGACCCTCAACGTCAACGCCTACGATGCGCAGAAGAACGCGGCGATCGCGATCGTCGCCGACGCGAACAAGGGGCTGACCGCGCTCGCCGATGCGCTGACCGGCTTGCGGTCGGCAACGGATTGGTGCGATCGTGCGGTCCGCCTCGGCGACGAATGGCGAGTGAAAGTCGAATGCCTGACCGCCGCGCGTGAACTTCGCGCGGACGAACTGCCCTACGAAGCCGACGTGATCGGCGCCGTGCAGCGTTCGGCCGCCGATTCGGTCGACAATGACATCGTCGTCTGTGCCGCAGGCGGCCTGCCCGGCGAACTGGTCAAGCTCTGGCGTACGTGCAGCCCCGGTGGTTACCATGTCGAATACGGCTACTCGTGCATGGGTTACGAGATCGCCGGCGGCCTCGGCGTGAAGATGGCGAAACCCGAGCGCGAAGTCATCGTCATGGTCGGCGACGGCAGCTATCTGATGCTCAACTCCGAAATCGCCACTTCGGTGATGCTCGGCCACAAGCTCATCATCCTCGTGCTCGACAACCGCGGCTTCGGCTGCATCGGCCGCCTGCAGCGCGCATGCGGCGACGTGCCGTTCAACAACCTGCTCGATGAGGACTGCGCCACCGCTGCCGGCGGTGCGCCCGTGGTCGACTTCGCCGCGCATGCGCGCGCGCTGGGTGCGTCTGCCGAACATGTCGCCGACATCGCGCAGCTCGAGCACGCGCTGCGACGTGCGCGTGCCGCGAAAAACACGTACGTCGTTTCGATCCGCACCGATCCGCACCGCAGCACGGCGGAAGGCGGCAGCTGGTGGGAAGTCGCCGTGCCCGAAGTTTCCGCGCGCGAATCGGTGCGCGACGCACGCGCCGCCTACGCCGCCGCGCTGCGCAGGCGCGACGGTGACAGCGACGCGCAATGACGACGATGAGCCTTCTGGTCAAGGCAAAAGCGGACGCGCAACATCTCGTCCACATCACCCCGCAGTCGGCGGGCTGGCGCCATGTCGGCTTCGATGCCTGGCGCCTCGGCGCCGGCACGGAGTTGCGCATCGATCTTCCCGCCGGACGCGAAGGCTGTCTCGTCGTATTGAGCGGCACGGTCGACCTGCAGGCCGGCGACCTGCGCCGCGAGCGTTGCGGCGGACGCGCAAGCGTGTTCGACGAGCAAGCACCGCACGCACTGTACGCGCCGCCGCGCACGTCGATCCACGTGCGTGCGCACGATGCGGTCGAACTCGCGCTGGCGAGTGCGCCAGCGACGGGCCTCCACCCCACGCGCGTGATCGAACCCGCGCAGATGGCGCGCTCCACGCGCGGCATCGGCAGCAACGAGCGCTTCATCTGCGACGTGCTGCCGCAGACACAGGTAGCGGAATCACTGCTCGTCGTCGAGGTACGCACGCCGGCAGCGCATTCATCCAGCTATCCGCCGCACAAGCACGACAGCGACGATCCGCCGCACGAAACCTGGCTCGAAGAGGTCTACTACCACCGCATCGATCCGCCGCAGGGCTTCGCCCTGCAGCGCGTCTACACCGATGCGCGCGACCTCGACGAGACGATGGCCGCACACGATCATGACGTCGTGCTCGTGCCGCGCGGCTATCATCCGGTGGTGATGCCGCACGCCTACAACGGCTACTACCTCAACGTCATGGCCGGGCCGCGCCGCGAATGGCGCATCCGCAACGACCCGGCGCACGAATGGATGTTGTAGCGCTTGCTGCCCTGCTCCCGCGCGGAAAGGCGCAGCAACTACGCCGGATTGCGCGCTTCTGCGGCAAACAGTCTGCCGATCTGCGCGAACAATTCCAGATCGTCCAGTGAATCTTCGAGCGTCGTCTTCACCGGCGTACCGTCGACGACGGCATCGAAGAACGCGTCGAGCTCGGCGCGGAACGGGTCTTCGTGGAACGGGCCGATGATCTCGGTCGTGGTTTCGCGGTCGCCCGAGCGCGTGATCTCCAGTCGCGTAGGCAGATGGCGGATGTACGGTGTGTCGTAGTTGATGCGGAACAGCGCGCGGTCGCAGAGCACCTCGATACCCGAATCAAAGCGGGCGATGTGGTTGGTCACCGCCTCGTACACTGCGGTGAAATGCCCGTAGTCGAACAGCACCGCGATCGCCTCGCCGCCGTTGCGCTGGCGCGCGGCAAAGGTTTTCGGCATGCCGAACAGCTCGCGCATCGCCGAGAAACTGTGCGAGGACAAACCGGTCAACACCTGATAGCCGCGCACGACCGCAGCCGGCGCATCCGCGCCGACCACGGCGCGCAGCATCGCCTGCGTGCGCGCCCTGCCCTCGTCGATCACGGCCTGCGGCACGTCGCCCGGCTTGAACACGGGTCGCGTCTGCGCGACGAAAAACGGCGCCTCGCAAATCAGGTCGCGCACGCGCACGTGCTGCACCTCGGTCAACGCCGGCAGGCGCTTCTTCAGTTCGAGGAACGGCCGCGCGTAGCGGCGCATGTAACCGACGAAGATCGTCTTCGCATAGCCGCGCGCGCGCTCGATCAGCGGCAGCAACTGTTCGGCGTTCAGGCACACCGGCTTTTCGATGAAGACATGCTTGTCCGCGTCCATAGCGCGCGCCAGCAAATCGGCGTGGAGGTGGTCTGGCGTGAGGATGAATACCGCATCGACGTCCTTGTCGTCGAGCAGCGCATTCGCGTCGGCATGCGTGCGGGCGCCGTAGCGCCGGGCGACATGCGCGGACAGGCTCGGCGAAACGTCGCTCACCGCGGCGATCTTGTAGCGCGCATCGTCCGCAAGCAGCGGCAGGTGCATGAGCTGGGCGACTTCGCCCAGGCCGATCATTCCGACCCGGATCGTCATTGCACGTCTCCGCTCAGGGACTTGAGGTACTGCAGGTTCTTGCGCGCGAGGAAAACCGGCTCCTCGGTCTGCGTCGCACTCCAGTCCTGCTCGATGATGCACGGCCCCGCGTAACGCTTCTCGGCGAGCAGGCCGATGATGGCGGCCATGTCCACCGCGCCGTCGGTCAGCGGCGCGAAGATGCCCGCCTCCGACGCCTGCGCCGTGTCGATCTCGCCGCGCACGAGGCGCTCGCGCACCCTGGCGTCGACGCTCTTGAAATGCACGTAGCCGATGCGCGGCCAGACCTTGCGCATGTACGTGGCCGGATCCTGCCCCCAGGCCGCGTGATGCCCGGTGTCGAAGCAGAGATTGACCTCGGTGTCCTGCAACAGACGATCGATCTGCGCCTCGCGTTCGACACAGGTACCCAGATGCGGGTGGAAGGTCATCGCGATGCCGTAGTCGCCGGCCAGCCGTTCCTGCGCGGCGCGCACCATGCTGACTACGGTCTGCCAGCCGGATTCATCGACCACGCCGCGCTTCCCGGGCGGATACCAGTTGCCCTCGTCCATGATGACGACATGCTTCGAGCCGGCATCGCTGACGAGCCTGCCAAGCTGGTCGATCGTCGCGAGCAACGCATCGTGCGTGGACGGATCGGCCAGCGTGTGCACGTGCGTCGCGCCGGTCAGCGCGAGTCCGCGCGCCGCCAGAGCGTCCTTGAGTCGCGCCGCGTCGGTCGGCAGGAAGCCGAGCGGGCCGAGTTCGGTCGTCGCGTATCCTGCCTCGCGCACCTGGTCGAGATACTGATCGGGCGTGTAGCGGTTGTCTTTCGGGTAGTAGATACCCCAGGAACAGGGGGCGTTGCCAATCGATAGCATGGTGTTGCCTTTAGGGGAGATTGTGGAAGGTTGCTGTTGCACTTCATTCGCGCCTGCGCGGGAACGCAGTCGCTCTAAACCGGATCGTCGATTCTGTTTCCCGCGGAGTCGAACAAAGTGATCCGCGCCGCATCGAAGGCGAATGCGGCATCGCCTTCGACCAGCACGGGCGCATCGCCGAACACACGCGCGGTGACGCGCACGCCACCGTCGAGATCGAGCGTGACCAGGCTTTCCGGACCCATCGCCTCGTTGGCGAACAGCTTGCCATGCAGTCGACCGCCCGCCCCGTCCGCCGCGATGCGCAGATGCTCGGGGCGCACGCCGAGCGTGACGCGATCGCCGCGATCGAGTGCGCGATCAAGCGCGGGCCAACTTGCGAACGCCGACATTTCCAGTCCGCCGCCACGCAGCGTGATGCCGCGATCACAGCGCGTCGCCTGTGCCGCAACGAGGTTCATCGGCGGGTCGCCGACGAAGCCGGCGACGAAGGTGGTCGCCGGCCGGCGATAGATCTCCAGCGGCGGCGCGTACTGCACGATGTCACCCGCGCACATCACCGCGATGCGCGTCGACAGCGCCATCGCCTCGGCCTGGTCGTGGGTAACGTAGACCGCGGTCATGCCGCGACTGCGCTGCAAATGGCAGAGGAAAGCCCTCGCCTCCACGCGCATGCGCGCATCGAGGTTCGACAGCGGCTCGTCGAACAAGAATGCATCGGCCGGATGCACGAGAGCGCGCGCGAGCGAAGTGCGCTGCTGCTGACCGCCCGAGATCTGCGCGGGCAGGCGGTCGAGCAGTTGGCCGATGTGCAGCACCTCCGCGATCGCGCGCGCCTTCTCGTGACGTTGCGCTTCCGCCATGCCGCGCACCTTGAGCGGATAGGCGATGTTGTCGGCGATCGTCATGTGCGGATACAGCGCGTAGTCCTGGAACACCATGCCGATGTTGCGATCCTTCGGCTGCGCTCGCGTGACATCGCGACCGCCGATGCGGATGCTGCCGCGCGTCGGCTGTTCGAGCCCGGCGATCATGCGCAGCGTCGTCGTCTTGCCGCAACCGGACGGGCCGAGCAGGCAGACGAATTCACCGTCGCCGATGTCGAGATCGATCGCGTGGATCGTGTCGACCGCGCCGAAGCTCTTGCCGATCTTGTCGAGTTGGATCGATGCCATGAAAAGTCCTACGACTTGATTCCGCCGAAGAAGCGGAACCCGTATTTGCGGTTGACGTACCAGTACAACGCGATCACCGGCAGCGAATACAGCACCGAGTACGCGGCAAGCAACGGCACGATCGGCGTGCCGGCCTGCGAGTAGAACGAATAGATCTCGACCGACGCAGGCATGCGCTGTTCGCTGCGCAGGAGCACGAAAGGAATCAGGAAGCCGCCCCAGACCTGGACGAAGGCCCACACCGCCGCGATCGTCACTCCGGGACGCAGCACCGGCACGACGACGTCGACGAACGCGCGCCACGGCGACGCGCCGGCGACCAGCGCCGACTCCTCGTAACCACGCGGAATGCTGGCGATGAAGTCGCGCAGGATGAACATCGCCGTGGGCAGCAGTCCGCCGGCGAACACGAGGATCACCGCGAGCTGGGTGTCGATCAGACCGAGCGCGTTGACGATCAGGAAGATCGGCACCATCGCCGCCGAACCCGACACGACCGATGAGAACAGCAGCAGCACGTACTCGATCACGCGCTTGCCGCGCAGCGTGGCGCGCGCGAGCGCGTAGGCGGCGAGCGTGGCCGTCGTCGCGACGAGCAGCACCGTACCGAACGCCTGCAGCAGCGAGTTGAGCAGCGCGCCGACGGCGGCCCCGTTGGCGAACACGCGAGCGAAGTTGGCCAGAGTCGGTGGTGCCGGCAACGCCAGATCGAGGTCGGCGTGCGCATTGAACGGCGCGAACACGAACCAGATCAGCGGCAAAGCGAACGCGACACCGAGCAGTGCCGCGCAGACGCTGAAGACGATGCGTGAAATCAGCGCACGGCGGTTCATGCGGCCTTCCCTTTCTTGCGCAAGCCGCGTTGCGCGAGCCGCAGATAAACCAGCGAAAAGGCCAGATTGATCAGCATCACGATCACCCCGATCGCCGCGCCCTTGCCGAACTCGAAACTTTTGAACGCGATGCGGTAGGTGTAGATCGGCAGGATGTCGGTTTCGAACGATGGGCCGCCGGCGGTGAGGAGGAACGGCGTGAACACGTTGAACGTCCACATCGTGATCAGGATCAGGTCGGTGACGATATGGCCGCGGATCAGCGGCAGCACGATGTCGCGCAGCTTCTGCCAGCCCGAGGCGCCGACGACGTCGGCGGTTTCGAGATAACTCGGCGGAATCGACTGCAGGGCGGCGTCGAACAGCATCATCGAGAACGCCGCGCCGCGCCAGGCGTTGAACACGCAGATGGTCAGGAACGGATGCTCGATCAGGAAATCGGCGGCCGGGACATGCAGCCCGCGCAGCAGCTGGTTGAGCGTGCCCGCATCGCGATCGAGATAGGCGAACCAGGCGAAGCCGACGACGACGTCGGGCAGGATCCAGGCGAGCATCACGATGCCCTGCAGCAGCGACTTCGCGCGCGGCGACAATTCGCGCGAGATCCAGGCGAGCACGAGGCCGAGCAGCACTTGCCCGCACAGCGCCGAAAACACGACGAACTGGACCGTCAGCCACAGCGACGGACCGAAACCGCCCTGGCTCCAGAACGTCGCCGGGTCGAACAGGTCGAGATAGTTCTTCAGGCCGACCAACTGCGGGTGCAGCGCACTTGCGCCGAGCAGGCTGCGATTGGTGAAACTGACCGCGATGATCCAGAAGAACGGGAACACGACGAACAAGGTCACGAGCACACCCGCGGGCGTCATGAAGGCGACGCCGATACGGGAGGAAAATGTGCCGCTATTCCGCATGGTGGTCCGCGCCCGTCGTTCTGGCGGGAATTGCCGGGGCCTGCACTCCAGTGGCCGCAGAAGTATCCAACGCGACGACCTTGTCCGCGCCGACGATCTGCTTCACCGCGGCCGCGTATTCGGCCATCGCCGCACGCGGCGAGAGCTTGTTGGCGATCACGCTCTCGGTCATGCGCTGGATCTCGGCGGAGACTTTCTCGTAGTCGGCATCGATCGGCCGGATGGTCGTCAGCGGCAGCAACTCGCGCCCGCTCGCGCGCAGGAACTCCGAATGCGGCGGCAGTACGTCGTCGCGCACGCACAGATGTTCGTTGTATTCCTGGTAACTGCGCAAGACCGACGCCGAATTCATGAATGCGAGCAGCAGCCACGCTTCGTGCGGATGATTCGAATGCGGATTGAGGACGAAGCTGTTGCCGCCCGAAACGCTGACGAAATCCTGGCCGCGCACCGCGCTGCCCGGCGTGCGTGCGGGCATCTTCGCCCAGCCGACGAGTTCGTCGCGATCGGGGATGGGGAAATCCCCCTGCGGATCGATCGCGGTGTAGTAGAACCAGTTGCTCTCGATCAGGATCGCGCTTTTGCCGCGCTGGAAGTCGGTGAAGCTGCGGTTGCGCCCGCTGACCAGACGTTGCGTGCGTGCCTCGCCGAGCTTCTCGTCGATATACACGGTCTTGTAGAAGTCGAGCGCGGCGAGCATGCCCGGACTGCGCACGATCCAGCGACCCTGCGCGTCACGCAGTTCCTCGCCGGTGCCGGCAAGCAGCATCAGCCAGCCCTGCATCGTCGTCGCCTCGCCCATCGCGACACCGGCATCGATCTGCAGCGGATAGCTCGCGGGGTCATGCCGCTTCAGCGCGCGCGCGGCATCGAGAATGTCGTTCCACGAGCGTGGCTGCCAATGATCCGCATCGAGCCCGGCGGCGCGGAAACGGTCGCGACGGTAGAAGATCATGCGCACGTCGGTCTGCTCGGGTACGCCATAGCGCTTGCCGCGGAAACGTACGAGCGCCTGCGCGCTGTCGGGAATATGCGACCAGCCCTCCCACGCGTTCGCATCCGCGCCGGCAACTTCGTCCAGCGGCTTGAGCAGGCCCGCATCGACGAAACCCGGAATCTGGAAGCCATCGAATTCGGCAAGATCGGCGCCCTGCCCGGTGGCGAAGTCGAGTGCGAGCTGCTGCGACATCTGCTCGGCGCTACCGGCGAATTCGCGCAGCTTCACCGCCACGTCGCGACCCTGCGCCTTCGCCGCGGCAACGTATTCCGGGATCACCACCCGCTTGAGCCAGCGCGCCTCGGAACCGTTCACCCCGCCTTCGACGCAGCGGCAGGCGATCGACACTTCGACCGGCTCCGCCAGCGCCATCGCCCACGCAGCTGCGCCGAACAGCAACGCCGCCACGCGCATGCGGGTGCGCGCGACCGGGGCGCGTTGCGTCCAGCGGATGTGCGGCGTCGCCGGCATTGCTATTCTGTGCTCCTGGCGGAGGGCGGGACTCGGGACGTCGAGCTTAAGCATGCCGCAACACTATTGCAATTTGCATTGCAAAATAGAAGTATTTGGAATGTAAATTCCAAAACGGTACCGCCATGACCGCGCCCGCCATTCATCTCGTTTTCAAGACGCACCTCGACATCGGCTTCACCCAGCTCGCGGAGCGCGTCCGCCGGCAATACCACGACGTTTTCATTCCCGGCGCGATCGACACCGGCGAACATTTCCTGCGCGAGGACCCGCAGCAGAGCCTGTTCGTCTGGACCACCGGCGCCTGGCTGATCTGGGACCATCTCGAAACCCAGCCGCCCGAGCGCGTGCGTCGGCTCGAACGGGCGATCGAGCACGGCCTGATCCGCTGGCATGCGCTGCCGTTCACCACGCACAGCGAACTGATGTCGCCGGCCCTGTTCCGTGCGGGCCTGTCGTACGCGCAAGAGCTCGACCGCCGCTTCGGCATCAAGACGTGTGCTGCGAAGATGACCGATGTACCCGGCCACACGCTCGGAATCGTGCCGCTGCTCGCGCGTGCCGGAGTGAAATTCCTGCACATCGGCGTGAACTCGGCGTCGACGCCACCCGACGTGCCCGACCTGTTCCGCTGGCGCGCACCGGGCGGCGAGGAAATCCTCGTCGCCTATCAACGCAGCTATGGCTCGACGCATTTCGTCGAAGGCGCCGATATCGCCCTGAGCTTCGCCCACACCAACGACAACCTCGGTCCGCAGAGCGTCGGTCAGGCGATCGACTGCCATCGCGACCTGCGCGACGAGTATCCCGATGCCGACATTCGCGCCTCGACGCTCGATGCGTTCGCCGAAAGCATATGGCCGCTGCGCGAGCGCTTTCCGCTGGTCGAACGCGAGATCGGCGATTCGTGGATCCACGGCGTCGGCACCGACCCGGCCAAGGTGTCGCGCTTCCTCGAACTGCAGCGGCTCTACGACCGTTTCGAGGACGAAGGCCTGACGCCGCAACGCGCCGCATTCGGTCGGCGACTTTGCCTCGTGCCCGAACACACCTGGGGCGTCGACATCAAGACCTACCTGCGCGACGAGACGCATTGGGATCGCGAGGATTTCGAACACGCACGTCGCGATGATCCACGTTTCGCCTTCTGCGAATCGTCATGGAACGAGCAGCGCGCGTATCTCGACAGCGCCGTGGATGCGCTGGCCGACGAAGATCGCGCACTCGGACAGGCAAACCTGGCCGTGGCGAGCCCCGGCGGCGGAGAATCGGCGGTGCACGCATCCGCCGGGGCCGCATCGACCATCGAGGTCGGTGGTTGGCGCATCGCGATCGATCGCGATTCCGGCAGCGTGCGGAGCATCGCTTCGCCGAACGGCACCCGCATCGAAGGCGACCAGCTGATCGCCTACGCCTACGAAAGCTACGACGCGAACGACGTCGCGATGCAGATGCGCACGTACCTCACCGATCGCGTGCGCTGGGCCCTGCTCGACCATGGCAGGCCCGGGCTCGAGCACGCACGCACGGCGCGATCCGCGCGTTACGGCACTCAGCTTGCCGGCGTCGAATCCGCACCGGATCGCCTCGTTCTCCATTGGCGCACGCCGACGATTGCGCATGCGCAACTCGGCGCGCCCGGGCGGGTCTCGCTTCATGTCCATCCGCACGACCCGAACCGGCTGCGCATCGAACTCGTGCTGCACGACAAAGCCGCGAACCGCATGCCCGAGGCGAGCTTCCTCGCGTTCACGCCGGCTGGCGCAGGCAACTGGCAACTGCACAAACTCGGTCTCTGGCTTTCCGCCGCGGATGTGGTGCGCAATGGCGGCGGCGCCCTTCAGGCCGCAACGGCGGTGCGCGCGGCAGTACCCGGAGCGGCGCTGCAAATCTTCCCTCTCGATTCGCCGCTCGTCGCGCCCGCGAACGCCGCGTTCATGGGATTCGCGAGCGCGCCGCCGGATTTCGCGACCGGCATCCGCTTCAACCTGCACAACAACAAGTGGGGTACGAACTTCCCGATGTGGTGCGAGGGGACGCTGCGTTTCCGCTTCGATCTCGATCTCGCCTAACGCGGCGAATAGCCGGACCGCGCGGCGGCTGGAACCGGAGCTGCGAGGTCACCCGATCGCGCGCCGCAATCCGTCGAGCAGCAAATCGAATGCCGCCTCGTCGAGCCAGGGGCTGTTGGATATCGTCAGCGTACGCGCGGCGAAGTCGCGCGCATTGGGCACATCGGCCTTCGGCACTATCGCGGCAAGATAGTCGTAGTCGGGCAGCGCGTGGATGAACAGGCGGCTGACGCCGAGGTTCGTCGTCCACAGTTCGGCGAGTGCGGCATCGCGCGCCTCGCGCGAGGGCATGCGCAGCAGCAGAAACGGCCACGTGCCTTGCGCCTGCGCGCTGTCGCCGACGACTTCGACACCGCGGATCTGCGCGATCCGCAGGCAACGCCTGCGTGCCTGGCCCGCGCCGGCGTCGAGAAAATCGCGCAGGCGCGCAAATGCGCGCGCACCGACCCTCTGCCGCCATGCACCGACGCGATGCAGCGGGATGGCCAGCGGAAAATCATCGCCGACCGCGGCGACCGCATCGCCCGCGCGCAGCGCGCGGCGGCGCGGCCAGCCATAGACCAGCGGCAGCCCCGACGGGCGATAGAATGCATGGTAGCCGAGCAACTGCAGCGTACGCTTGCGTTCCCAGACCGCGTCGACCGCAACGATTTCTTCGCTGCATCGACGCAGCTGCGCGCGCAACGATGCATCGCATGCAGTCAGCAGGCCGCCTTCGAACGTGGTCAGCCCTTTGCCGACGGCGAGCGAGAAGAAGCCGATGTCGCCGCGCGTTCCTGCGGATGTGCCGTCCGCGAATCGCGCGCCGAGCGCCTGCGCCGCATCCTCGATCACATGCGCACCGACGCGACGCGCGCAGGCGATGGCGGTGTCGATATCGGCGACGCGCCCGGCCAGATGCGTGGGCACGATCGCGAGCGTGTCCTCGTCGCACAGCGCGGCCAACGCGGCGGCGTCCATGTCGATGCCGTTCGGCGCAAGGTCGCACAGGCGCAGCTTCAACCCGCAATGCGCGACCGCGATCGCGACGAGCGGACAGGTGTACGCCGGCACGATCACGCTCATGCGCGGACTGCGGCGCCTCAGCGCGGTCAATGCGACGACGAGCGCGGCGGTGCCCGAGCATTCGACCTGCACCTCGTCGATACCGAGGAATCGTGCGGCTTGTTCCGCCAGCGTGGGTGTGTTGAATGGCAGCAGGTCGCCGAAGCGCGGCGGCAAGCCCGCAGTCGGCGGCACTTCGTAGAGCAGGCTACGCAGCATCGTGGCCTTCGTCGGGCGGATCGAACGCGAGACAGACGATGCCGGCAAGGATGATGCCGCAGCCGACCAGTTGCACGGTCGACAGACGCTCGCCAAACAGGAAATACGAAGCGGCAAGGACGAAAACGACCTCGAGATGCGAGGCCGCGAACGCCGGCCCGACCGGCGCGCGCTTGAGCAGCGTCATCCAGGTGAAGAACGAGCCGAGATATCCGCAGATCGCGACATACATCCACGGCGCGCTGACCATGCGCAGGAACCAGGCGAACTCCGGCACGAACGGCCCGGCGTGGTTGGCGTTGAGCTTGAAGCAGATCTGGGTCATCGTGTCGAACACCATCAACACGAGAAAGCCGATCAGGTAGAAGCGTCGCATCAACCGGCTCCTACCACGGCCACGCCGATCGCGATCAGCGCGCAGCCGACGACACGCGGTGCGGTGAATTTCTCGGCGAACAACACGCGCCCGGCGATCAGCATGGCGACGATGTTGATCGAACCCAGCAGCACGCCCTGCGAGAGCGGGATCAGCGAAAGAAAACCCTGCCAGACGACGAATTCGGCGACGAAGCAGACCACGCCGACCCAGATCCATGGCCGGCCCGCCATCGCCTTCCAGCGCCCGAGCTCGCCGTCCGTGTCGGGCTGCGTCGCCGCCGCCTTGAACGCGAGATGGCCGCCCGTGTCGAGCGTGATGTTGAGCATCCAGAAGATGAAGACGAGCAGCGTCATGCGTGGTCACAGGCAATGAGCGGTGCCGCGGATTATCGCAGACCGCCTTGCGCGAAGTCAGGCCGGCGCGCGCAGGTGATGCGCCTTGCTCGCGTTCAAGCGGCGGAGACGCGCTCGGCAGCGGCCTTGGGCGGATGCGGTTCGAACGCATGCAGATCGACATGGCTGACCGGAATCGGCCTGAACATTTTTTCGTCGAACGCAACTTCCTGCAACTTCCAGCCGTCGACGCTGCGCACCGCACCCCAGAAGCGCTTGAGCGCGCCCCACTGCATCGCGACCACGCCGCGGCCGTTGTCGGCATCGACGGTCGGGTCGCCGACACCCGTCGGGCGCGGCGGCTCGCCGTACAGCGCCGTGCCGAACAGGTTGTCCCAGACCGACAGCACCTGGCCGAAATTGCAGTTATGCAGGGTCGGCCGCGACGGGTCGACACGCATGTGATGCAGTCGATGGAAGATCGGGCCGACAAAAACGCGCTCGAACAGACGGCCGAAGCCGATGCGCGTGTTGGTGTGCGAGAAGTTCTGCACGAGTTCGCTGACCAGTTCGAGCAGGGCGAACTGCGCCGCGTCGACGCCCATGAGCAAGCCCGCCGAGGCGAGCACGAATGACTGCATCACGCCGTCAAGATAGCTGCCGCGATCGTTGGTCCAGCAATTCATCTGGCGCTGGCTGTGATGCATGCTGTGCAACGCCCACCACCACGGGATTGCGTGCTGCGCGCGGTGCATCCAGTAGTAGGTCAGATCGTAGACGATGTAGTAGAGGCAGAACGCGAGATACGGATGATGCTCGATGCCGGGCACGAAGCCGAGCAGGCCGCCGCTCGGTGCCGCCGCCGCGCCGACATCGGCGCCGCCGCCGAAGAAATTGGCGAATGGTGTCAGCACGAGGAAGGCGAACAGCGGATTCAAGCCGAGCACCATCAGCAGGGTGAAGGTGCGGTCGATCCGCGTCAGATTGCGGTCCTTCCACGCCTCGGCCGGCGCGAACGTTTCCAGCGGGCGGAAGATGCACGAGATGATCGCGAGCTGGAGGAAGGCGATCAGCACCGCGGCAGCGATGTCGTTCGGATCGCCCATCAATTGGCCAACGCGCAGGAACGACAGCACCGGCACGACCACATGCCCGCTCACCCACGCGACGAGGCCTGTCCAGAACTGTGTCGCTAAATCGAACATGCGCGGCAAGCGGAATCAGAGGAAGCCACGAAGGCACGAAGATCGCGAAGTCACACGAAGGGAAGACAGAGGAATTTTACTCCCTCCGCTTTTCTTCGTGGTCCTTCTCCTTGATCTTGGTGCCTTTGCGGTTCAGGGTTTGATGCGAAAGCTCGGGCGTCAATCGAACTTGCCGAGGAAGTCGTTTTTGCCGATCTCGACGCCGTTGTGGCGCAGGATCGCGTATAGCGTCGTCACGTGGAAGTAGAAATTCGGCAGGACGAAATGCAGCAGGTACGGCAGGCCCTTGGTCTGCACGTCACCCGCGCGGCGCGGCACGACGATGTCGCGCGTCTCGCTGCCGGTGAATTTCTCCGCGGCGATGCCGTTGATGTATTCCAGCGTCTTGTTGATGCGCGCCTCGAGTTCCGGCAACGTCGTCTCGGTGTCGGCAAACGAGGGAACCTCGCTGCCGCTAAGACGTCCCGCCGCGGCCTTGACCGTGTCGGAGGCGATCTGCACCTGCTTGATCAGTGGCAGCATGTCCGGCGCCAGGCGCGAATTGAGCAACACGCCCGCGTCGATCTTTTTCGCCGCGGCGAACGCTTCCGCCTTCTTCAGCAGCACGAGCGTATTTGCGAACACGCGGTTGACCGTGGGGACGAGAATGTCGTGGACAGAAACGGACATGGGGATTCCTTGGATGGACAAAACGAGGCGACGCGCATTCTCGCATGCGCACGCGAAATCTACTAAAAAAAAATCCCGCCGAGCGACGGTTCCAAGCTACAGATTTTTGTTTGCCGTTGGCGCTGAGACATCAAACCGCGAGCGACAATCTCGGTCGAGTTCATCCGTGCACGACCCTTGCGCGCGCGCCACAGCATCCGTTAATCTTTCCTGAAATCCTTTGCCGTTTGCTCTCGAGGTAGGCCAAGGGTCTCTCAAAAAAAACCGAATGGGGATTCTGTGACAAACTCGGCAAGGCCGCAGTTTCGCCTGCGTGGCCGCCGCTTCTTGGCCACCGCAACCGCATTTTTCATCGCCATCGCCGGCTACGCCGGCGAGAAAGACGGCGACCGCACGGGGATCGGCTGGGGCGCCGATACCGACGGCTGGAACGATGCGAGCAGCGGTGTATTTCCGGACTGGCTGCAGGTCAACTTCAACGGCTCGCACGTCCTCAGCAGCGTCACCATCGTCACCCTGCAGGACAATTATCCCCGCCCGGCCGAGCCCGACGCCGCCATGACCTTTTCGGCCTTCGGCATGACCGCGTTCGACGTGCAGGTGTGGAACGGGTCGAGCTGGACCACGGTGGGCTCCGTTACCGGCAACGACAAGGTCATGCGCAACGTGACGTTTGCCCCGGTCGCTGCCTCGGCGATCCGCATCGTCTGCAACAACGCGTTGTCCAACTACTGCCGCCTCGTCGAGGTCGAGGCGCGCGACGACCGCAACTGGGCCGCCGCCACGAACGGGGCCAGTGCGACCGCCTCGTCGAGCCTCAGTGCCGCCTACCCGGTCGCGGCGATCATCGACGGCGAGCGCAAGGGCCTGAACTGGGGCAGCGGCGGCGGCTGGAACGATGCCACGCCGAATGCCTATCCCGACTGGGCGCGCATCGATTTCTCCGGTCACCAGTGGTTCGACCAGGTCAGCGTCTACGCCTTGCAGGACAACTACCCGAACCCGGTCGAACCTACCAACCAGACCACGTTCGCCCGGTACGGCATCACCTCGTTCGAGGTGCAGGTCTGGGACGGGGTGAACTGGATCGGAATGGGCTCAGTACGCAATTGAAACGGTGGCGTCGCAGGAGAAAATTTATGCCAATCTCGAAAAATCTTGTCACCGCGGCTGCGGTGCTGCTTGCGTCATGTATACCCGCATCCGCGTTCGCTTTCGATGAAACGTTGACGTTTCGGCTCAATGCGCAGGGCGAGGTCGAAGCGGTGGTTACCGGGTTGACGCGAGGGTTTGGCTGCAATGGGCAAGGCGCCAATGTAGAGTTTGATCCGCCATCGTCCATAACGATGGCTGGCAACGGCATAGTTGTCGTATCGGCATATAAAGGTGGACTTTGTTCCATACCGAAGGAGCCGCCTTGGACATATCAGCAGGTGGCCAACCTCGGCCACCTTGAGGGCAGTACATATCAGGTTGTCTGGAACGAGGGCGCACCGCCGATTCGCTTTCTGGCGGCGACGTTGAACATGTCAGACCCATACTCCGTAGCCGCACCGGCCTTGTCGCCGTGGGCACTAGGCATGTTGTTGCTGTCGACGGCCAGCGTTGCGTTGTTCGCGTTGCGCAAGCGGGCCGCGCGTCAGAGCCGCTGACAAGGCATCGTCGAGGTGGAAGCGCGCGACGACCGCAACCGGGCCGCCGCCACGAACGCGGCCACCGCGACCGCCTCGTCAAGCCTCAGTGCGGCCTACCCGGTCGCGGCGATCATCGAAGGCGAGCGCAAGGGCCTGAACTGGGGCAGCGGCGGCGGCTGGAACGATGCCACACCGAATGCCTATCCCGACCGGGCACGCATCGATTTCTCCGGTCACCAGTGGTTCGACCAGGTCAGCGTCTACACCGTGCAGGACAACTACCCGAACCCGGTCGAACCTACCGATCAGACCACGTTCGACCAGTACGGCATCACCAACTTCGATATGCAGGTATGGAACGGGGTGAATTGGGTGACCGTGGTTCGGTCGTCAACTAATCCTTCTCGGGTACATGGAGAACCTCATGACCACTTTGACGGAAACTCCCATTCACCCTGGCGGCAATGCTGTTGTTATTGCTGCCAGCCTCAGCGTTTGCCTTCGACGAAGTATTGTCCTTCCGCTTCAACGTCCAAGGGCAGGTGGAAGCGGTAGTAACGGGGTTGACCGACACGTGTAAAACCGGCGCTGAATCCAGATATACCGCAGTCACCAGTATCACCATAAAAGGCAACGCTATTCAGATCAATTCGAAAAACGCCAATGCTTTTTGCACTAACCGGGCTTCACCTCCAATAAGCTATTCAGTTTCCGCAAACTTGGGGCATCTGGACGAGATCACCTATCAGGTGACTGGGACCTTGGGGAACCCCGACATAACCCCGCCGCTCCGCTCCCTCAGCGCCACATTGGACGTCCCCGATCTGTTTGCTTCCATCGGCGCGCCGGCGCTGTCGGAGTGGTGCTCGGCGTGCTCGTTCTTGCGCTGATCGCAATGGCCGCGCGGTCGTCATTGCGCGATGGGATTTCTTCAATCGGCCGCGCGTGCCGCTGATCCGAGTAAGCCCGACTCCGCGTCGCTGGTGCGGAGCCGGATTGCTGCTTCAATCGTGATCCCGGCGAAAGCCGGAATGAGGAGCGGGCGCGGCTCCCTTACTTCGCCGCATCGGCGCTGTTCGCGTAGATCTTCACGACCTCGTAAAGGAATCTGCGCCCATCGAGCAGTGATTTCACGCGGATGCGCTCGTTGAGGCCGTGCGCGCGGCTGCCCTCGGCATCGTGGAACATGCCGGACAGCCCATAGGTGGGCACGCCGCCTGCGTTGAGGAAGCGGCCGTCGGTCGCTCCGGTCGCCATCGTCGGCACGATCGCGACGCCGGGCCACAGCGTCTCGGCGATCTTGCGCACCGGCTCCATCATCTGCTCGCTCAGCGGCGGCAGCGGCGTCTGCATGCCGGGCTCACCGACGGCCTTGACCGTGATCTTGTCTTCGCCCATCACGCTCGCGATCTGCTTGCGTACTTCCTCGACCGCCACGCCGGGCAGGATGCGGCAGTTCACGTTGGCATCGACGTGCTGCGGCAGCGCGTTCGGCGCGTGGCCGCCGTTGATTTCGGTGACGACGCAGGTGGTGCGCAGCGTGCCATTCCAGCCCGGATTCACCGCCCACAACCGCTCGGCCGCGGCCTCGTCGGGCTTGGCCGCGAGCACCGCGCGCATGTCCGCGGCGATCTGCGGCGACTGCAGCTTGGCCTGCGCCTCGAAATAGCCGCGCGTGACCGGGTTGAGCGCGATCGGGAAATTGTACGCGGACAGTTTCGCCAAGCCCGCAGCCAGGTGCGCGATCGGGTTGGCCTTGGTCGGGCGCGAACTGTGGCCGCCGACGTCGACGCCCTCGAGCTTGAAGTCCTGGTAGACCTTCTCGCCGGCCTGGATCTGCAGCGCGACCGGCTTTTCGTTCTTGTCGAGCTCGCCGCCGGCACCTTCGTTGAGCGCGAACGCGGCGTTGAGCACCTCGGGTTTGGTCTGCATCAGCCACTTGACACTGTTGAACACGTCCGGCGTCTCCTCGCCGCAGGTCAGCGCGAGCTTGATGCTGCGCCGTGGCACGAAGCCTTCCTTCCTGTAGCGGATCAGGCTGTCGGTGAATGCCGCGGCCATCGCCTTGTCGTCGCTGGAGCCGCGCGCGTAGAACCAGCCATTCTCCTCGACCAGCTTGAACGGATCGCGCTCCCAGTCCTCGCGCTTGGCCTCGACCACGTCGATGTGCGCGAGCAGCAGGATAGGCTTGGCCAGCTTGTCGTGGCCATGCAGTACGGCGATCAGCGCGCCGTCCTGCGGGCGCTCGGGCGGCGCGAGAATCTGGGTGTCGGCCTTGGGGATTCCAGCGGCGATCAGGCGCGCCTGCATCGCCTCGGCTGCCTTGGTGCAACTGCCGACCGAACGCGTCGTGTTGATCTCGACGAGCTGCTTGTACAGGCCGCGGAACGCGGCCTCGTCTGCGGAAGGCGCCTGCGCCCTGCCCTGCGCTGCGAACAGCGCGGCAACGACGGCGGTGAAAAGGGACAGTGACCGGGCAATGGCGCGCATGCGGATTCCTCGACGTTGGCGTGAACGTTCAAGAGTGCTACGCGGTTTCGCGAAATTCAATCCCGCCGCGCTTCTTTTTCAAAGCCGCGTGTCGACGAAACGTTCGATGCCACGGTTCATTGCGCGGGCGCTTGTCGCAAACTGCAACCGGCCCAGCGCCGTCGAATCGGAACACGCGCCGCTCAGGCCGGCACCAGATCCTGGTATTCGCGGTGCTTGGTGATGTATGCGGCGATGAACGAGCACTGGGGTATCGCCTTCTCGCCGTTGCGGCGCGCCTCGTCGAGCACATGCTGCGCAAGCTTCGAGCCGATGCCGCGCCCGCCGAGTTGCTCGGGCACGATCGTATGGATGAAGCGGATCGTGCCGGGCGTGCGCACGTAGTCGACATGCGCGGTGAAGCCGTTCACGCCCAATTCGTAGCGGTTGCGCGCGCGGTTGTCGATGATTTCGTCGGACACTGACTGTCTCCCCGCGTTTGTTTCGCGCCCATCATACGACGAAGCCGCGCGGCAATCGCCGCGCGGCCGAGGTCAGGCCCGTCGTCGCGCCGGCGCGAATCAGCCAACCGGCGACGCGCTCCGCCCACTCGGCCTGTCCCGCCGCGTCCGCAATCAGATCCTGGCGAATCTCGAGTTCGACATGCGCCAGCCCGCGTTGCTCGCCGTACACCGGGATCGCGTAGTCGCTGGCGTCGCTTACCGAGTACGGCTCGTTGTCGCCGACGACCCATTCGCCTTGCGTGCGGATCAGCCGCAACAGCGCATGCGCCAGGCGCGTGTCACGATGGTAGAGGATGCCGCAGTGCCAAGGCCGGGCCACGCCGAGGTAGCTCGGGGTGAAGCTGTGCACGGTGACGAGGATGGTCGGCCGGCCGGCGGCACGGCGCGCGTCCAGCTCGGCGACGATGCGTGCGTGGTACGGCGTGAAGACCTCGTCGATGCGCTGCCGCCGTTGCGCCGCCGACAGATCCGCATTGCCGGGCACCTCGGTGCGCTCGCTGCGCAGCGGGATCAGCGTCGGCGAGTCCAGCGGGCGATTGCAGTCGACAACGAGGCGCGAGTAGGTCTGCGCGATCGCGAACGCGTCCAGACGCGCGGCGAGCTGCGCGGTGACGCCGGCCGCACCGATGTCCCAAGCAATGTGCCGTTCGAGTTCGGTGGCGGCAACGCCGATATCGCCGAGCGCGCGCGGGAGGCGCTTTCCCGCATGGTCGCAAACAAGCAGGAACGGCGACGCGCCCGCAGCGTTGTCGACAGCGAACGCGGGCGGCTCGTCGGCGCCGAGCAACGGCGCGATACCAACGTCGGCACGCAGGTCCACGGCGACGGTCATTCCTGCGGCGCGCGCACCGAGGCACGCCGCGACCAGTCGAGATCGAGGATCACGCGCTCGCCGCTGCGCGCATCGGTCGCTTCGACGCGCGCGAGGCGGCCGCTGCCGTCGCAGATCCACGCACGCATGTCGCCATCGGCGTTCGATCCGGGCAGCTTGCCGCTGGCACGGAAACGGTAGACCCGGGCCTGGCACTGGCTCGTCTTCGACGCCGACTCGACGCGCGCGTCGCGGATCGTCGCAATCGCGCGACGCATCGCCGCCATGTCGAACGCGGTCGCCGGCACCAGCGCGCGGTCGACCGCGCTCCACACGCCAAGCGCGCTGATCCACGCGTGCGCGCCAATCGCGATGAACTCGATTTCGTCGGTGCTCGCATGGATGCGGTCGGGGAACACGACTTCGATCTCCCCCGCCATCGCCGGTAACGCCGGGCCGAACACACGCCCCTGCGCGTAGCCGCGGAAGCCGCCCGCATCGACGATCTGTTCGAACGCGCGTTGCACGTCGGCGCGCGCGTCGGCATGCGCCTGCATCGCGGCGGCGAAGCCGAGCAATCCCGCGAGAAGGAATTTCATCTGCGCTCCGCGAAAAGTTCCGCGCAAAGTATCCGCACGCGCGGATGAATGCAGCCTATCGCCCCGCGCTCAACGGGAGACGGCGACGCGGTCGCGCCCATTCGCCTTGGCCTCGAGCAAGGCCACGTCGGCACGCTTGACCCAGGCACGCGTGTCGTTCATGCCGGCTTCGTTCGTGGCAATGCCGATACTGACCGTCGACATCGCCACGGGAATGCCATCGGGTTCGCCGGCGAGCACGGTGAGACGGATGCGTTCGGCGATGATGCGTGCGGTCTCCGCGTCGGTCTGCACGAGGACGATGGCGAACTCGTCGCCGCCATAGCGTCCGGGAATGTCGACGTCGCGGACACAACGGCGGATGATGCCGGCGACCGCACGGATGACCTCGTCGCCGGTCGGATGACCGTGCTCGTCGTTGATGCGCTTGAAATGATCGATGTCTATCATCAGCAGCGCCGCCGGCAGACCGAGGCGCTGGTGGCGCCGCAGGACTTCCACGGTCTTGTCCTCCCAGCTGCCGCGATTGAGCAAACCGGTCAACCTGTCGATGCGGTTCAACTGCGCCAGACGCCGATTTTGCCGGCTCACGGTGCGCACCAGCCGGTAGTTGACGCAGCCGATGACGAGCGGATAGACAACCAGCAGCGGCAGGGCCATCAGCACTTCGGACATCGTCGTCGCGGGACTGACGTTGAAACCGAACGCCAGGACGGCGGCGACGCATCCGAGCATCAGCGCCGCGAACGTGCGTGCCAGCAGCTTCGGCCCGCCGAGGCTGAGCCGATCGAACGAGAGCATCACTGCCGACAACACGCTCGGTAGCAGGTTGAACTGCATCAACGCGATCCAGGCACCGCCCATGGCCGCGTCGACCAGCAGATTGCGCAGTTCGGCCTTGCGTGGCGAGCGCGAGCGCAGCGCAATCCAGCACGCCACGTGCGGCCAGAGAAAGCCGTTCGCGCAGAGCAAAGCCCAGGCAAGTGCGCTGGCACCGTTGACGCGCAGTACGCCGGCGACGCACAGGAAGCCGGCAGCCAACCCGAGCATGCGCAACAGGTACATCCGTTTGACCAGTTGCCGGTCCTGGCTGATGAACTTCGCAACTTCGGGCAGGGGCGCAGTCATCATGGGCTCGCAGACAGGTTGCCGATTGGTGGGTTCGTGGAAATGGACATCCGCCCCAGTCAGAGCAAAATGCATGCCATGTCGATCGGGAAACCCTCCCACCGCCCTGCAACCTGAGAAAAACCGCGCTGCGCCGGCGATCGGATCTCATGCGGACCCTTCCGCGCTGTTTCGGTGTTCCGCGCGATCCGGCAAAGAAAACGGCGCGCACCGTCATCCGGTGCACGCCGTGGACAGCGCTGAAACTGACCCGCGGGGTTACTTTCGGTCACCCGCGGTCGCGTCACGCGCGGCGCGGAACTCCGAATCGGCGGCCCAATTCGGCCATTGCCGCGAATTCGCGAGCTGGCTGCCGAGCTGGTAAAGCACGCCGAGGTCGTGACTCATGCCGGCGAAGGTCCAGGTCGGCTCCCACTGATCGGCCGGTTGGTGATAGCGGTTGGTGACGTAGTCTTTGCGCGCCTTCTCGCCTGCCTCGAGGCCGCCGTCGACGAGATCGTTGCCCGACTCCCACGAGAACGCTGGCACGCCGCGCTTGGCGAAGCCGAAATGATCGGAGCGGAAGAAGTGTCCGGCTTCCGGATGCGGATCGGCGGTGAACTCGAGACCGGCCGCCTTGGCCAACGCCTTGGCGTCGTCGAGCAGTTCCGAGCTGGCATTGCCCGATTGCGACCAGTTCTTCGCCATCCCCATCGGGTCGAGCGCGTCCATGTTGATGTCGGCTACGGTCGTCGCCAGCGGATACAGCGGCTTGGACGCGTAGTACTCCGAGCCAAGCAAGCCCTTCTCCTCCGCAGTGACATTGAGGAAGACGACCGAGCGTTCGGGCTTCGGAGCGTGCGCGAACGCGCGGCCCAGCTCGATCAGCGCTGCCGTGCCGGTGGCGTTGTCGACCGCGCCGTTGTAGATCCTGTCGCCCTTCGCATCGGGTTCGCCGATGCCGAGGTGGTCCCAGTGCGCACTGTAGATCACCGTCTCCCCGGGATACTTCGTGCCTTCGATGCGACCGACGACGTTCTGCGAAGTGATCACGCTGGAATCGACCTGGTAGCTGGCCGAGAACGTCGTGTGCTTGAGCACGACCGGCTTGAACTCGCGCGTCTGCGCTTCCTTCTTCAGCTTGTCGAAATCGAGGCCGGAACTCTTCAGCAGGGAAACGGCGAGATCGCGCTGGATCCAGCCTTCGAGCCTGGGGTGCGTGGCCGAAGGATCGTCGCGCACGACGTCGAACATGGTGTTCGTGTTCGAGTTCTTCACGGTCGCCCAGCCGTACGAGGCCGGCGCGGTTTCGTGCACGATGAGCAGGCCCGCCGCGCCGCGCCGCGCCGCCTCCTCGTACTTGTAAGTCCAGCGGCCGTAGTAGGTCATCGCCTTGCCGCCGAAGTCACCGACACCGGTTTCGAAATCCGGGTCGTTGATCAACACGATCGCGATCTTGCCCTTGAGGTCCATGCCCTTGAAGTCGTCCCAGTGCCGCTCCGGCGCGCTCACGCCGTAGCCGCAGAACACCACGGGCGCCTTCGCAATCGCCACCGCCTTCGCTCCGTCGAGCGGCGCGCGCACCGCGATTTCCGTGCCCTGGGTCAATGCATGCGCCTTGCCGCCGACGTTGAACGAGAGCTTGGGCACGCCCTCGATCTCGGCACGCAGAAGCGGCACCGGCTGCGTCCACTCGCGCTTGCCGTCCTTGAGTTCGCCGCCCGGCGCGAGGCCGGCGCCCTTCATCTGCTCGATCACATAGGCGACCGTCTTGGTCTCGCCCGGCGTTGCCGGACCACGGCCTTCGAAATCGTCCGAGGCGAGCGTCTTCACCTCCGCCGAAAGCAGCTTCGGATCGAATTGCGGCACATAGGCGGATTTCGCGACCGCTGCGACAGCCGGTTTCGCGGCCGGCTGCGAGGCGCAGCCCGCAGCGGAGGCGAGGGCCAAAGCGATGGCCGAGGCAAGCAGGATTTTCATGACGCTCCCGATCGTTGTGCAAACGGTGATCATAGTCCGCACGCATCGAGAGCGTCCACATGGCCGGGGCCGGCAGATACCGCGCATGCGCGGGACGATGCGGCCGCGCGACCGAACCGGAGGCAACGCTGCGCTGCCTGCGCGGCACCATCCACCGATGACGCGACTGCCCCTGGCCATTTGCCGATCGCGCGCGAACGTGCTTTCAGCCGCTGCCGCGAACGACTGGCTCGATGCGCATCTGCACATGCATCGCCGCCGGGTCCGTGGCGGCGTCTTCGGCGACGAGGATCAGCACCCGCTTGTTGCTGATGCCCGCATTGGTCAGACAGGAAGCGTATTCGCGGATACGCCGCTCCACTGCCGGCCGACTCGCCGAGTCGAGGTGCTGTACCGTCGCCCGCAAGGTAATCAATGTCTGTTCGTACTCGCGCAATACTTTTGTCAGCGGCATCAGGCGGCGGCAATCGTCGACAGCCGATTGCGCTTCGTCCTGCGTCAGCGACAGGGATTCATTGAAATCGAGTCTGACGCCTTCGTTCGTGCGAACCACCGTGATCCCAGGATCGGCACCCTGCTTGAGCCGGCCGGAGAGCACATCGAGGTAGTAGCCGACGTCGGCGGAAATCATCGAGTTGCGCTGGTCCCGGGCGAGCGCAAGCTTGGTTTCCGAACGCACCTTGTCGGCCTCGTATGCGGCGACGACCGGCACTTGCGGTGCACTGGCCGCCGGCACCGGAGCAGGTTTCACGACCGGCTTGCGCGGCTTGGCCGGTGGCAATGGATTGGGCTCTGCAGGCTCCGGCAGTTGGGTCGGGATCGATTCTTCGACGATCGGCGCGGGCGGTCTTGGCGAGGGCCGTCGAAATATGCTGCAGGCTGGCAGGGCGAGAACCAAGACCAACAACGGCAGCAACGCCGCCCCGGGGCCGACCGACGAACTGGGCAATCCGAGAGAGTGATCAGGTTTCACGGTTGTGCCGGTTGGAACGAAAAAAACGGATGAAATCATCGATCAGAAGCGGCTTGCTGAAAAGGTGCCCCTGTCCGAGCAGGACACCGTGATCGCCAAGCCAACTCACTTGCGCCGCAGTCTCGACTCCCTCCGCAGCGGTACGCAACCCGAGCGATCGCGCCATGTCGATGATGTGCTCGATTACCTGGCTGGTCGCAACGCTCTTGCCGATCGTATCGACGAAGGCCTTGT
The DNA here is from genome assembly GCF_057139185.1 of Rudaea sp. Taxonomy (NCBI): domain Bacteria; kingdom Pseudomonadati; phylum Pseudomonadota; class Gammaproteobacteria; order Lysobacterales; family Rhodanobacteraceae; genus Rudaea; species Rudaea sp. The sequence goes on from NZ_DBNHDN010000026.1 coordinate 65,263, forward strand.
CGATCTTTATCACGTCGAGTTCGAATGACTGCAGGTAGGCCAGGCTCGAATAGCCGGTGCCGAAGTCGTCGATCGCGATCTGATGGCCGCGTAACCGCAATTCGCGAATCCTGGCGCGGTCGGCGTCGCTGTCGATCAGCGAGCGCTCGGTGATCTCCAGTTTTACCGCCTCCGGCGGCAATCCGGCCGCCGCGATGCTCTCGCGCAACTGATCACCGAGGCGCTCGTCCCCGAGGTCGCCGCCGGCGAGGTTGATGCTCAGCGTCATTGCGCCCGCTTCCGCGAATATCCTGGCAAGGTCGGCGACGGCTGTCCGCACGACCGCCAGCGTGACTTCATGCATTACCCCGGATTCCTCGGCGAGCGGTATGAACACGTTGGGACTTACCCAGGTCCCGTCTTCGCGCTGCCAGCGCGCCAACGCCTCGGCGCCGACGCAGCGCAATGTGCGCAGGTCGACCATCGGTTCGTATACCACGCTGATGTCGCCCGCACGCACAGCGCGACGCAGCGCAGTGGCAGCACTGAACTGGTGACGCGAGAAACGTCGAATCGCCTCGGTCCAGGCAGCGGCGACGATCAGGCCGAAAATCGCGCCTGCCGCGAGCGTCGTCGCGTGGCGTCTCCAGAAATTTTCCAACGGCTCGCTGGTCACGATTTCGACGGGCAACACACCGTGCAGCGAATAGCGCGCGTAGATGCGCTGTTTGTCCTTGTTCAGGCTGACGCCTACGGGCAACGACTTCGGAGCCGGCAGGCTCGCGTTCCACGGCGCCGCGGTCAAAGGCAGATCTTCCAGCCAGAGTTCGGCCTGGCGATCCTGCATGGGTCCGAGGTCGAGCAATTGGCGCGGATCGACCGCAACGTCGTGGTCACCGAAGCGCATGAGGAACAACTCGATGCCCGCGACCTTGGTCTGCTCGCTCGGCCACCAGGCGACGACTCCACTGTCGTAGACGCGATCTGCGCGTTTGGGCTTGAGCGCTGCCGGCAAAAATCCGACCGCACACAGGCGCTGGTTCGCCTGCCAGTAACCGATGCTGCGCACGTACGGCCGCGACATGGCGGCAATGCGCAAGGCGTCGAGGTGGGAATCCGAGCAGCGTGGCAAGTCGAGCGCATCGAACTGCACCAGCATGTCGCGCAGGTCGACCATGATGTGCTCGACGCGGTCGCCGAGGATGGCGGCCAGCTTGCCTGAGTAGGCGTCCTCGGACGCCACCGACTCGCGCCACAAAAACCACGTCAACGTGCCAAGCAACCCGGCGATGCCGAGTAGTCCTGTGAGGATGGCCCAGACGACCGTCTTTTCATGACGCAGCATGTCGGCGCGGCTAACCTTGCTCGAATATACGTTGCAGTTGCAACTGCCCCCTGACCCTGGCGGTCACAAGCACCCGTTCATTCCTTTGACGGGCAAATCGCAGCACTCCGTCCTTGCGAATTCGCGACGCGTACTTTCGACCCTTGTTTCACGCGACTCGCAGAATGCCAAATGCATCACATTTTTGTCAACGGGAACAGGCAGCAATCGTACGCCGACGCGGTGCACCACGCCTGGGCTCTGCCCTGTCCGCCATCGGACTGGCGGCAGGCCCCCGGAAAGTGCCACCTCGCAATCAGGAACAGATTCGTGCTCAGCGCACGCCACGCACCGGCAATGCGATGCGGCTGCCCGGGTCGTAGTCGAGCTTCACATGCAGGTTCTGCCCCTGGTAGGCATACACCACCTCGTACAACTGCGGCGAATCCTTGCCCGGGGTGACATTGCGGCAGCGCTTGACTACGCGCGTCACCGTGTCGTTGTCCTGGTGCGCCTCCTGGATTTTCTTGCCGGCGATGCCGCCGCCAACCGCACCGGCGACCGTGGTCAGCTTGCGTCCGTTGCCGCGGCCGAACTGGTTGCCGATCACGCCACCGGCGATGGCGCCGATGACCGTGCCTGCGACCTGATGGTCGTCGGACTGCGGGCGGCGCTCGGTCACGGTCTGGTCGCTGCACACCTGCTGCACACCGCTCAGCGGAGTGACGCTGATCACCTGGGCATACTCGGCGCTGTCCTGCGCCGCAGGCGGCGGCGCCATGCCGCCCGAACGCGGCGCGTATCCGGCCGACGCCAAGGCGCCCTGCTGCTGTGGCGGCGGATTCCGCGCCGGACCGTTCGGCGCCGCTGGCGCACTCGACGGTGCGGTCAGGTCCGCGACCGACATCGATGGCGCCTGCGGCGCGGGCTGCGGCGGGTTCTGTACAGCCGCCGGCGGATTCTGCGCGGGTGGCGCGGGCGCGTTCTGCGCCGCGTTGTCCGGCGAGGAACTGCTGCACGCCGTCAACGCCCCTGCCAGCGCAGCCGACAAGATGGCGGCGCACTTCTTCGACGACATGAATGAGGATTTGATCATCGCACTCTCCTTGCCACCCTGCCGCATGATGGTAGTCCGAAAACGTGTATGCGCGCTGAAATACCGGCTCGCGCAACGCTTGATCTGTGCTCCGGAAACGGGCACGGCGACGATTCGAGTGTGGGCATCGTCGCGCCCGCTCCGGCAATGCGATCCACGACGATCGCGGTGAATTGGCACCTGCGTTGCGCTCATCGATACGCATATACTTTCCCGCCAACAACGATGGGGAGCAAAGAATGAAACACCGTATCGCCACTCCGGTCTGCGCACTGCTGCTCGCCATGTGCGCACAGGCGCAAACGCCCGCGGCCAACACACCCGCGGCAAAACCACTCGTACTCAAGGCCGCGCACCTGTTCGACGGGCGCAACGGCACGCTGGTTTCCCCCGGTATCGTCGTCATCCAGGGCGAGCGCATCGCGGCGGTCGGCGCGAACGCGGCGATTCCCGCCGATGCGAAAGTGATTGATCTCGGCGACGCGACCCTGCTGCCCGGCTTCATCGATGCGCACACCCACATCGCCTCCGATCACAACGACAACTGGGCGCAGGGCTTCTATGAAGACATGCTGCGCTTTCCGGTCGAGCAGTCGTTCCACGCCGAACGCAACGCGCGCGCGACGCTGCGCGCGGGCGTGACCACGGTGCGCGAAGTCGGCGCGCCCGATTTCGTCGACGTCGCGCTGCGCAACGCGATCAATCAGCATATTGCCGAAGGCCCGACCATGCTCGTCGCCGGCCACGCGATCGGTTCGACCGGCGGCCACTGCGACAATTCGCCGATCCCGCCCGAGCGCATGAAGGAGCCCGGCCCGCTCGAAGGCGTGTGCAACGGCCCCGAGTCGTGCCGCCAGGCGGTACGCGAACAGATGAAGTTCGGCGCCGACGTGATCAAGATCTGCGCTTCAGGCGGCGTGCTGTCCGAAGCCGATCCGGTCGACGTGCCGCAGCTGACCCCCGAAGAACTCAAGGCAATCATGAGCGAAGCGCACGCATGGCGGCGCAAGGTCGCCGCGCACTGTCACGGCGATCTCGCCGCGAAGCTCGCGATCGAAGCCGGCGTCGATTCGATCGAGCACGGCAGCTTTCTCCAACCCGACACGCTGCAACGGATGAAACAGAAGGGCGTCTACCTCACACCGACGCGCATGACCCAGGAATGGGTGCTGGCCAAGGCCGACACCTATCCGCCGAAAATCGCCGCGAAGGCGCGCGCTGCGGCGACCGCGCATACCGAGATGATGAAGAACGCGATGAAGATCGGCGTACTCATGGCCTTCGGCACCGATGCTGCGGTCTATCCGCACGGCAGGAACGCAGAGGAATTCGGCGACCTCGTCGCGCTCGGCATGGCTCCGGCCGCCGCGCTGATGACCAGCAGCATCGGTTCGGCCAAGCTGCTCGGCATCGACGCCGACACGGGCACGCTCGAGTCCGGCAAGTACGCCGACATCGTCGCCGTGAAAGGCGACGTGCTCAAGAACATCCGCGCCACGGAAAAGCCGTTGCTCGTGGTCAAGCACGGCGAGACGGTGCGGATGGAGTGAACCAGGCGGTCGGTTGAGTCACAATGCGGGGAACACGGACGAGCTTCCCCGCATGCCCGAGTCGACACGACACAACCGCCCGGTCCGCCTGTTGGCCGCCATCACGCTGGCAGCCGTGTTCGCCGGCTGCGCGACGCCGCCGAAGAAACCGCTCCGCCGGGCCGACGAAGTGCGAGCACAACTGATGACGCTGATCCCAGTCGGCGCACAGGACCGCGCCGGCTGGGCGCTCGACATCACCGATGCGTTCTACGCGCTCGACGTCGAGCCGACCTCGTCACATCTGTGTGCCGCAATTGCGGTGATCGAGCAGGAGTCGAGTTTCGTCGCCGACCCGCCCGTGCCGAACCTCGGCCGCATCGCACAGGAGGAGATCGACCGCCGCGCTGGCGCGCATCACATCCCGGCATTCATGGTGCATGCGGCAATGGCGATCAAGTCTTCGGACGGACGCAGCTACAACGACCGCATCGCCGCCGTGCGCACCGAGCGCGAGCTGAGCCTGGTCTTCGAGGACCTCATCGATCGCGTGCCGCTCGGGCAGACGCTGTTCGCCGATTCCAATCCGGTCAAGACCGGTGGCCCGATGCAGGTCAGCGTGGCGATCGCCGAGCAATTCACGCGCACGCATCCCTATCCGTATCCGTACGACGGTTCGATTCGCCACGCAGTCTTCAGCCGGCGTGGCGGCGTGTACTTCGGCATCGCCCACCTGCTCGCCTATCCGGTGTCGTACGAGCGCATGATCTACCGCTTCGCCGACTACAATGCCGGCTTCTATGCCAGCCGCAACGCCGCGTTTCAGAACGCGATCCAGGTGCTGACCAAACAACCGCTCGCCTACGACGGCGACCTCGTCGACTACGCCGGTGGCACCGGCCATACGGAACTCGCGGTGCGCACACTCGGCAAGCGCCTGCAGATGAGCGACGGCGATATCCACGACGCGCTGGCGCAGGGCGAAACCTTCGATTTCGAGAAGACTTCGCTGTACCGCAAAGTCCATGCGATGGCCGATCGCGCCAACGGCGCGCCGCTGCCGCGCGCGATGCTGCCGCAAATCGGACTCGACAGCCCGAAGATCACCCGCAGGTTCACGACCGCCATGTTCGCCGAGAGTGTGGAGCGGCGCTATCGCGCCTGTCTCGCGCGCGCGGCCGCAAAAACCTGAGCGTCCGTCAATCCGCCAGCGTCCGGGTACGCAGACGCTCGTACCTCGTCTGGCCGAGCAGGCTGTGTACGAGCGCAAATTCGCGCACCGCCCACATGATGGTCGCGACGGCTTGTTCGGGCAGCGCCACGCGCTCGTAGCGCAGCGTCACGTGCGCGGTGAAATCGCGTGTCACGCGCTGCCGCAAACCCGCGTGGATCAGACATTCGCCGAGTTGCCTGCGCAATCGCTGCAAGGGTGCGTCGCCCGCCGCACCGACCAGCACGCACGGTTTCTTCTGCGCGTGCCCGCCGAAACTCTTCACGCGATCGAACCTGACTTCGAACGGTGCCGCCATCATCTTCGTGGCTGCGCTCTGCGCCTGCTCGACCACCGCCGCGGGCAGGCCGGCATAGTCGCCGAGATGATGCAGCGTGATATGCAGGCGATCGCGCCGCAGCGGTGTGCCGCGCAAACCGTGCTGCCGGCCGACCTCTTCGACCGGGTACGCAATCGCCGCGCTTGCCTCCGTATCGGGAAACACGGCGAAGAACAAGCGGTCCGTAGGTACCGCATCGGCGAAACCGTCCAACGACATCTGACCCGACATGCAATGAATTCCTTGATCTGGCGCCGATCTCGAAGACGGGAACCAAGCTGGCAGATTCCTGAGGCGCGCATATGAAACAGTACGCAAGCACCAGATCGAAAAGAGAATTTAACGAGAAATTCCGTTTTCCCTCGACTCGATCGCGTACTCTTGCCCTCCCGACGGCCCAGGGGGCGCTGTGCGTCGCTGCCGGGCAAAACCGCATATCGATCAGGAGCGCCCCAATGGCACTGTGGAAAGAACCGACCAAGCAATCCCCCGCTCCCGGCCTTCAGCCGGAACCTGCCGTCCCGGCGCGGTTCGATGCTCAGCCCGCACCCGAAACCCGGCCTGAGTTGGCACCGATCATCGCCGCAGTGCCGGCGCGGCCGCAGGCACGCATCGTGGAGAAGTCCGAATCGCTGATCGCGCCCGACATCACGATCGAGGGCAAGATCGAGGGCGCCGGTCACGTGCGCGTCGCCGGCCGCTTCAAGGGCGACATCAATGTGCATGGCGATCTGACCATCGACCCGCGCGCGAACGTGACTGGCAGCGTGCGCGCGGAGAAGGTGGTGATCGCCGGCGAACTCGTCGGCAACATCGATGCGGCCCAGCACGTCGATCTGGCCCAAAGCGGTGCGCTCAGCGGCGACCTCAAGGCGGGTACGCTCACCGTCGCCGCGGGCTCGCGCATGCGCGGCCATGTCGAATTCGGCTGGGGCGACGAAAAGAACGCCACGCACAAACCGGCGAACGGCTCGGCCTCGTGAGCCAGGTGCGCACGGGCCCTCCCGGTACGACACGCACCTGTCCGCATTGTCGGGAAACCATCCTCGAAAGCGCGACGGTGTGCCCGTCGTGCAAGCATCACTTGCGCTTCGCCGCGGATCTGCCCGCAGGCGACACGCAGGCTGCGGCGATCACGCCGCTGCGCGTCGAGGGCAGCTTCCGCAACAGCGAAGGGAGCGCCTGGGAGTACTCGATGGTGCTAACGATCCGCAACGAGCGCGGCGAGGAAATCGCGCGGCGTCTCGTCGGCGTCGGCGCGATCCAGCCCGATGAGCTGCGCGCATTCACGTTGAGTGTCGAGATGACGCCGGCCGCGGGTAAGCGCACGCGGCATTGAGCACTGCGTGTGCACGTGTGAACATGTGCGCATGACGAACCCGGTCACGACGCGCGTTTCATCCATCACGGAATTTCCTCGCCTGTCATTTGCCCTGTGCTGCGCACTGGGCGGTTTCTTGCTGGGCTGCACGGGACTGCAGCGAGGGAAATTCAGCATCGTGGACCGCGATTTCGAGCTGATCGCGGAAACGTCGCTGAAGAAGATCGATCCCCACCGTGACATCATCGCGATCGTCACGCCATCCGACATCGATCCGCGCGCGCGCAAGGCGCTCGCCGGGCTGCGCCCGCTCATCGCTCCCGATCAAGTTCCCGCGTCGAATGAATGGGTGCTGCCGCAAGGCTATTTCCTGCTGCAGGCATTCCGCGTCGAACTGGACGGTGCCGTATTCGAAGGCCAATTGGGACCGATCACGCGGAAGCTCACCAAAGCCGCGCTGCCGGACTGTGGCAAGATCTATTCCGTGCCGTTCTTTCTCAACGGCACCGACTGGTTCAATCCCAACTACAAGGTGACGACTTGCGACGAACGGCGCGTTTGGTGGCCTGCCGGTGAGGCACCGCCGCAGGACATCCCGCCCCGGGAAGACGCGGCGAGCATTCCCTGATCGCAACCGGGCAGATACACATGGCCACGCAAGCAGATGTCCGCCGGATTGCGCTCTCGTTTCCCGACACGATCGAGAAGGAAGGCCATTTCGCCTTCGAGGTGCGCCGTGGCGCGAAGTACAAGGGCTTCTGCTGGGTCTGGATGGAGCGCGTTGCGCCGAACAAGCCGCGTGTGCCGAATCCGCGCGTGCTCAGCGTGCGCGTTGCCGGTCCCGACGCCAAGGAAATCCTGCTGATGGCGGATGCGGACAAGTTCTTCACCGAGCCACACTACGACGGCTTTCCCGCCGTGCTCGTGCGGCTCGAAAAAATCGGCAAGACGGAACTGCGCGAACTGCTGTGGCAAGCCTGGCTGGCGCAGGCGCCGAAAACGCTGACGGCGCAGTTTCGCGCCGATGCGCGAATTTGATCGAACAGCGCCGCGGTAGTCCCCGCGCTATTTCCTCACCGTCCAGAAATCGTCGGACAGGTTGCGGTCGGCGAGATAGGCGTACGGCATCGTGAAGTAGCCTTGCTGGCCCCAGCCGGTGCCCCACGAATTGCGCACGATGAAGCGCTGCTTCGCATCGTCGTAGCCGACCGCGCAGACTGCATGTCCGCCGACGACGCGCTCGCTCTGTTTCGGCAAGTTGACGACGCCGGTGTTGGCGACCGTCTGCGATTCAAAGCTTTCATACACGGTAAAACCGAACACGAATGGATAGCCGTCGGCGATGCAGGAGCGCATCTCATTCGTCGTCGCCAGGCGCTGGTAGCTCGTGATCGTGTGCTTGAGCGCCTGCGTGTAGCAGGTCGGCGCCGGCTTCTTCGCGAACTGCTTGATTACGTAGGGCCACATCGTTTCCGCACACACGCCCTGCTTGGCCAGCGTCTTGATGCCGTCGCGCAGCATGGCGCCGGAATCCTGGCTCACGGAATGTTCGATCACGCGTTCGTTGTAGTACACGAACAGGCGCGAAAGATCGACCAGCGCTTGTCGTTGCTTCAATTCGAGGAATTCCAGCGCGCCGACCAGTGCGTTGGCGGTGCAACTGCCGAGCTGGCCCTGATCCTCGATCGGAGGACACTGCGCGCGCATGTCGACCTTGCCCGGCAATTTCCGCGACACCTTGTATAAGACGCCATAAAGTTGGTCGCGCTGGTCGGGCAAATCGGGAATCCAGCCGTAGCGTGCCTGCTTGCGTTGCGTGGTGGGAGTGGGCTTTTTCATACTCGATTCCTCCCGAAAGACCCGTGCTGCAGAGTTTCACTCTGCGCCTCATCCGGCAGGCAGTCAAACGCCGTTTCGCGGCAATTTGCGTGCCTGCCGCAGCAACGAGCGGCTGTCGCACCGAATGTGCCAAATAAAGCTGAATCGATCGGCATCGATAACAAAATCCGAACATCGGCGCCGCGCGTACGTGCCAAGCTCGCCATGCCGGGTGCCGCGGATGCGCTGCCTCTCATCGACGAACGGAAACGCAATCATGACCGAATCCGAACAACTTGCCACCCACGACAAGCCACACGCGAATACCATGATGCGCAAGGACCTGTACTACCCGATGCTCACAATCGCCATCGCGCTCGCATTCGTTGCGAATGCGTGGTTCTTCTATCGTCAGGGCCAGCAAGACATGGCCAGCATCGACCCCGCAAACCTTCCCCCCGCCAGGATCGCCTGGACCATACCCGTTCCGCCACAATCTTCGGCGACGACGAATCAACCCGACGGCAGCACCGTCCGACCGGCGCGCGGCGATGCGGCTAACGTCGACAGGCCCGCGCCCAGAAGGACGCCAAAGGCGAAACCTGCGACACGCATGCTGGCGAAGTCGACCGTGCCCGCGGCGGCTTCGACGACGAAGCCGATCGAGCGCACTGTCGCCTTGCTCTCCCATCCCAGGCCAGCATATCCCGCACCGGCATTGCGCGGTCGCGAACAAGGCACGGTGTTCGTGCTCGCGCAGGTCGACTCGACCGGCCACGTCAGCGATGCGCGCGTGGTACGCCGCAGCGGTTCCTTCACTCTCGATCGCGCAGCCACGAACGAAGTGCGTCGCTGGAAATTCGAGCCTGCCTTGCACAACGGCCAGCCGGTGGTCGCCAGCGTGCAGGTACCGGTCAGCTACCGGATCGGGGACTGAATCGCGCGAACCGGTCGGGTTGCGCGATCATCGCCGGTGGACCGAGCCGGGCAAGAGCCCGGCCCGATTTTTCTTCAGCGATGCGCCAGGGCGTAGTCGAGCGCCGCGCATACCGCCGCCACCTGCGCGTCGTTGCATTGCTCCGGCGTCACGCGCGGGCTGTCCGGATAGACCTCGGTCGTGGTCTTGTAGCGCGCATTGGTGATGCCGGCGCAAAGGCCGAGCTTGTTCAGCGCGTACTCGATGACTCCCGGCGCAACCACGCGTGAGCCGATGATCTCGCCGTTGGCGTCGGCCGGTGCGATGTGGGTGACCTTGGCCACCGCAGCGACCACGGCCTGCTGGAACCCGGGCTGCGGGTGCTCGCTGTCGTCGACCAGATAGAAGCCGTCGGGAATCTCATGCGGCTCGAAAGTCTTGCCGTCGCGCGCGGCCAGCGCGGGGCCGAATTCCGACTCGTCGCTGTCCGTGGTTTCGTGCAGATCGATGTGGACCAGCATGCGATCGCGCAGCGGCGCAACCAGGCGCATCAGCGCCGCGGACTCCGGCGCCGGACTGTTCTCGCGGAACGAACGATTCGGATCGATCGCCAGCGCGTTCCAGCGATGAATGCGCTCGTACGCCCACGGGCTGATGCACGGCGCGACGAGTACGTTGATCCGGCCGGCATATTCGGCCAGATGCCGGTCGACGAACCGCAGCGCACCATGCACGCCGCTGGTTTCGTAACCGTGCACGCCACCGGTGACCAGCGCCGCGGGCAACGCGTCGTTCCAGTTGCGGCTGCGGATCGCGAACAGCGCAAAGTTTTCCGGCCCATATTCGATTCGACCGTAGCCGACCACGTCGAAACGGCCGCGCAGGCGCTCGATCACGCCCAGCACGTCGGTTTCATAGCTGCGTTTGCGGGTTTGATTCGACAGCCAGATGGTTTTTTCGGCGGAACCCCAGGGAACGCCGGGAGTTCCGATGGAACAGTAGGCTTGCGTCGTCATGAGAATGCTTTTTGGTTGCAGGCTGCGGCAATCCACTACTGTACCAGTTACCGGCCACGCATGATCCGCGATACGCTTTCCACGACCAGCGTGATACTTGCGCATGGATTTTTACGTTTGATCAGGAGCAGGCTGACGCGGGACTCTTTCCCACCGGCCATCCCTGCCTTTTCAATGTCCTTGCCCGAACGAAGGAGAACAACGTGAAAAAAGCCATCCCGCTGTTGCTGCTCGCCCTCACGCCCTTCGCGGGGATCTGTGCCACGCCCGCGCAGGAGAAAGCCTTCGTCGATGTCTACAAGAAGGCATTCGAAGCGAAGGACGAGAAGACTCTGCATGGTCTGCTGTACACCAAGGGCGCCGACGCGCAGGCTCTCGAGTTCTACAAGATGATGATGACGAGCGACATGGGCGGCAAGATCACCTCGATCCAGCTCGCGGAACTCGATGCCGCGGACAAGAAGCGTGCGCAGGGCGGCCCCGGCCCCGACGGCAGGCCGATGAAATTCACCCTGGCGCCAACGAAGAAGCTCGTGATCAAGAGCGAGACCAGGAGCGCGCAGGGGTCCTCGAGCAGTTCGAGCGAAGTGTTCGTAGCCGAAAGCGATGGCAAGCTGGTGATACCCACGCCGGCACCAGCGAAATAGGCCATCGTTGCACGCGATGGAAAGCAGGCCCGGCCGTTTCCGGTGTTCGAGGCACGATGCGCGCGAAGCGCATCGCGGCCGTGCTTAGACGGCCGGGCAAGCCTGCCGGCGCGGCCGACGCAACGTCCCCGCGGCCCAGAGGTAGATGAGCGCCCCCAGCACGGCGGTAGTCGCGCCGACATAGCCGGTCGAAGTCCAACCCCATCCCGCGCTGATCGCCATGCCGCCAAGCCACGGGCCGAGCGCATTGGCGGCATTGAATGCGGCATGATGCGATGCGGCTGCGAGCGTCTGCGCGTCGCCGGCCACGTCCATCAGATGTGTCTGCAGCACCGGGCCAAGCGCTCCGAGCATGCCGATCGCGACCGTGATCGGCAGCAGCGTCCACAGCGAGCCTGCCGTCAGCGGAAACAGCGACAGCATTGCCGCCGCACCGAGCAGGATCGCCGGCACCGCTCGAAACCGCAACCGATCGAACAACCAGCCACCGAGAAAATTTCCGATCACGCCACCGAGACCGAAGCCGGCCAGGCCGAGTGGAATCCATTGTGCCGACACATTCGTCACCTGCAGCATCGTCGGCGCGAGATAGCTGAACACGCAGAACAGACCGGAGAATCCCACCGCGCCGATCGCCAATGCCTGCCAAACCGGCAGGCGGTTGAACGCGCGCAACTCCTCGAGCGGATGCTTCGGCGCCTCCACACGATCGCGCGGCATGAACATCGCGATCAGCGCGACGGTCGCCACGGCCACGCTGGACACCATGACGAACGCCCAGCGCCAGCCTATCGTCTGCCCCATCCAGGTCGCGATCGGATTGCCGATGAGGATCGCCACCGTCAAGCCGAACATGACGAGGCTCACCGCCTTGCCGCGCTCCTCGGGTTTGCTGATCGCCACGGCCGAAAGCGCCGCCACGCCGAAATAGGCGCCGTGCGGCAGGCCGGCGACGAAGCGCGCCAAGATCATGCTCAAGTAGTCAGGTGCCGCGGCGCTGGCGAGATTGCCGAACGCATAGAAACCCATCAGCACGAGCAACAACACGCGCCGCGGCAGCCGCCCGCCGAGGATCGCCAGCAGCGGCGCGCCGACGACAACGCCGAGCGCATACATACTGATGATGTGGCCTACTTGCGGCTCGCTCACGCCGAAGGTTTTTACCATTTCCGGCATCAGCCCCATCGCGGAGAACTCGCTCGTACCGATGGCGAAACCGCCTAGCGTCAACGCGGCCAGGATCAGGGCGCGGTGGCGCGGCGTTGCCGTTGCGGTCGGTCCAACGGCTTGCAAAACAGAAATTGTTTCCATGGCGATATTATGCTGCAAAGCAACATTCTCCGGGCGAACATGAAAAAAATGTAAGGAACCAAGGTCCAGTTCGCCGCCCCACATCACTCCGATACGCGAGGCACAATCGCTGTGCGGCAGGCTCCACCCACAGAAAAATCTCAGGCAGCAGCCGATGCCGGCGAACCCCGCCGCCGCTTCGCGTGCGTGCGAGAGCCGCCGTCGCTGTACGACAAGGCAAGCCGGACGTTTCGTGCCGCACCCGCCCGGATGCCGGCCGATGATCGGGCACTGTACGGCCTCGTCCACGGCGAAACCGCGCAGTAGTACTTCCGCGCACGTCCCCTTGCGCAGACACATCGGCAAGGGCAGGCTGCCGCGCACCCCCCGGCCGAAAAAAAGTGAAATTGTTCGCGCGTTCGCGTAAGTTCCACTTGAGTGCGCGGATCTTCCAGCGCGCCGTCCCCTCCGAATGAAGGAACAGCGCGCATGCGCCGTCAGCATCGACACAACCCGCTATGGACACTGGCCGTGCCGTCGCTCGGCATTGTCGTCCTCGCGTTGTCCTGGGTGGTGCCGGGCCTTCCGGGCATGCTCGCGCTGCTTGTGCTCGGGCTGATCGGCAGTGTGATCGCCTCGGTGCACCATGCGGAAGTGATCGCGCATCGCGTCGGCGAGCCATTCGGCACGCTGGTGCTCGCGCTAGCGGTCACGGTGATCGAGGTGGCGCTGATCGTGTCGATGATGCTCTCCGGCGGCGCAGAAACCTCCGGCCTCGCGCGCGACACGGTGTTCGCCGCGGTGATGATCATCCTCAACGGACTGATCGGCGCGAGCCTGCTGGTCGGCGGCCGCCGGCATCACGTGCAGGAATTCAAGCTCGAGGGCATCAACGCCGCGCTCGGCACGCTGACGGTCATCGTCGTGTTCACCCTGGTCCTGCCGAATTTTTCGACCAGCGCACCCGGCCCGGTCTACACACGCAGCCAGTTGCTCTTCGTCGCTGCGGCGACCCTGGTGTTGTTTGCCGCCTTCACCGTGTTCCAGACCATTCGCCACCGCGACTACTTCCTGCCGAAGGACGGCGGAGACGGCAATCCCGACGAGCATCTAACGCAGCCGACCAATGCGGAAACGATGACCAGCCTCGGCCTGCTGTTGGTCGCACTGGTCGCCGTGGTGCTGAGCGCGAAGGGCATCTCGCCGTCGATCGAGGCGGCACTACACGCCGCTGGCGCACCGGCAGCCACGGTCGGCATCCTGATCGCCGCGATCGTGCTGCTGCCGGAAAGCGTCGCCGCGATCCGCGCCGCGCATGCGAACCGCCTGCAGACCAGCCTCAACCTCGCGATCGGCTCGGCGATCGCGAGCATCGGCTTGACCGTGCCCACCGTCGCCGTGCTGTCGCTGGCCATGGGCTGGCCGCTGGCACTCGGCGTCGATACGAAGGCGACCGTGCTGCTGATGCTGTCGCTGTTCGTCGTCTCGATTTCGTTGCGTACCGGGCGCACGACGATGCTGCCCGGCATGGTCCACCTCGTGCTGTTCGCCGCCTACCTGTTTCTCAGCTTCGTGCCGTGAAAAGTACGGCGGTTTCCTTCTTTTCCTGGAAGTGAACCCGGCCTGCCAGTCGATCGCCGGGCGAGATCGCGGACATGCGCGCCAAGACCATAAAATCTGCTTGCGTATCAGCGCCCCTGGCGTGAACCATCGGGTGGATCTGAAGTCCTTTCAATGCTTCGGCAGCGATTGGCGATATGCCAACGCCGCACGCGCCGCGAGTGCTTCCGGCGCATTCCCACGCATCGATATCTCGCGCAGCCGGTCGAGCGCGCTGCCATCTCCGACGATCGCCAGGCCCGACATGGCATTGGACTTGTAGCCGTTGATGAAATTCTCGACCTCGCTACGGGTTGCCGCATCTTCGCTCTGGCTGCGCAGCGCCTGCCGTTGATCCTCCGACAATGCGTCCTTGAGCGCCGCATCGTCGAGAAACGCCCGTTGCGCCCGCCAGCGATTCGCCGCGGCACCTCTGACGGCCGCGATTTCATCTGCGGTCGGTCCCTCAGCGAGGGCGCCGGCGAAGGCCGTCTGCATCGCTGTCCGCCGACTCGACAGCGCATCGATCAGGGGGCGCGCATCGGGCGCCAGACAACTCGCGCGCAGCCACCGCTGCGCCAGCGCGTAGTCGGCTTCGTTCAATCCGAAGCGCGGTTGCGCCTGCGCACTGGCCGCAAGAAAAATGGCTAAGAACAGAGAGAAAATCCGCATGATGTTCTCCAAGGTCAGTTCGCGGGAAAAGTACCGTCCGCCCACAGGCGCTTCTGGATCGCGGGGCACTGGCGCGACACCGTGTCGCGCGGGCAGTCGCGGGTGGTTTGGCCCGGGCGCACGCCATAGGTCGCGTTTATCGCGGAACCCGGTTGCAGGTGCATGCGGAACAGTTGGCCTTCGGTGATGAAAGCCCGTGAATTGCTCGCCGAATGCATGATGTTGGTCTGGTCGAAGTTCGCGGTCAGATCGTCGATGTGGGTGAGCGCAAGATCGTGGCCCATCTCGTGCGATAACAGGTCGGTGCCTGCCGTGGAAGCGATGGCGACGAACGGGCCGCCGATCTGGCAGGCATTGCCGCGCGAAGTCGAACCATCGACCGAGTCGACCAGATAGACGTTGATGCGGCCGCTGTCGAAGCCGATGTCGCTCTGGATCTTGGACATGTTGGCGTTGCTCGTGCCACAGGTGAAGGCCAGGTAGCTCGAGCGCTTGCTGTTCGCCGTTGCGTCATGAATGGTCGTCGGAGTGAACAGCAGGCCCACGCGCTCCGGCCAATAGACGGTCTGCATGGCGAACCAGAAATTGTTGGCGCGGGTCTGATTGGTGGCGAACGGCGCGGACAAAACCCAGAAACTGATCGGCACGCGGATCTGATCGTGCAGATTCACATCCACGGTCCGATTGCCGAACCACGTCATCCACGACACGCTCTGCAGCGCCACTGGCCGGTATTGGCTGAAGCCGACCGCCTCGCCGCCGCCGGCGCGCGCTCCGACGTTGACCTTGTCGGCGCCGGTCGCGAAGCCGTCATAGCCGGTGCTGAAGCCATCGCTGACCAGTACGCCGTTTGGACTTCCGGATGTCGAGGCAAAATGAACCGTCGCCGTACCGCATCCGCACAGGGCGGCGCCGAGCAGGATGGTGGAAATTCGACCGATCATGGCTCCTCCTCTCCGCAACACCGGCGCCGCCGAAGCAATCCGAAGTCACGGTAAATCCGTGCCACCGATGCCGCAGCCCGGAACGACTGGCCGTGTCTGGCTCAGGCACACCGACCGCGTTCGGTCGTTCGGACGAACGCGACCGGTTCCCGCTCGACCGCTTGGCCATCGCAGGCCAGCACATCGGCGGGGATACAAGAAGATTCAGCAATAGCCGCCGGGCATTACAAGGGAGGCGCGTCGTGGCGACCAAGACGTGGTTCGCCCCGATCTGCCCCGCAGCTTCGTGCCGTGGAAAACCGCCGGTCCCGCGGCGGAATCACGATGGTAAATTCCACCCGTCGGCGAAGCCGCTCACGCCGCGGGCAAAAAAAAAGGCTGTTATATACAACACGCACCCACATGATATGATCCGGCAGGGCAGTCCTAGAAGCCGAGAGCATGCTGGGGAAGGTCGAATTTGTCGCCGCAGTGGACGCGTTCATGTTGGCGCAGAAGACACTTGCGGGTGTGGATGCGCCCTTAACGTGGCAGCGCGCACGAGACGATGACGCCAGGCGCGTGAAGATTCCTATTCAGGTAGACGGTGAGCAGCATGATCAATATCTGCTGATCGACGCCTTTCCTGAACACGAGAGTCTCAAGTTTTGCGTCGCAATTATGTTTTCTGAGTACGTTGTATGTCGATTGGACTTCGACCTTGAGGTCGTACACGGCAACAACCACTCGCACGAACTTCCATTGCTGGTTGTGGGTCCACACTGGCATTCGTGGGAATTGAACAGAACGACCATAGAGCTAGGTCATCGGTTCCATCTTCCGAACGCACTTGAATTTCATGAAGCCAGACAGTTTGATGCAACCCTGCGCTGGTATTGTGCTCAACGTCATATCGCACTTGGGGCGCATAAGATAGAGTTGCCGCACGCGGAGAGATTGCTATGAGCCAAAGAGAATCGGTACTACATGCTCTCGAACAACTTTTCACTGTTACGCAGAAGCGGGACGGTGTAAGCGTTCGCACGCAATGCCTCTACCCGTCGAACCAATTCATCCAGCTCACTGTGAGGGGTGGTGAAGATAGGTTTGTCGTTTCGGATGAACGCGGCGCAGTGAGAGAGGTGGAGGCGGCGGGGGCCACGTTGGCGAAAGAGGACAAGCTAATTGCTCCGGTCATGAGGCCGATGGGTCTTAGTGTGTCCAAGGGAATAATCAGACTGGAAACCGATGCGCGGTCTCTCGGCATTGCGGTTGCACTCGTCGCAAATGCCTCTAAGGCTGTCGCCGAATACCTATACGCGCACTTGAAGATTCGCCCCATGCAGAATTTCAAGGAAACGGTGTATTCGTATCTTCGCCAACGGTATCAGAACGCCATTGTAGAAGAGACGATTCCTGGCAAGAGCAACAAGGCCCACAAGTTTGAAAACGTGATCATTCTGTCGCAGGCCAAAAGGCTCGTTATCGACCCAGTGATTAACGACCGAAGTTCCATTTATGCGCGCGTCGTAGCGAACATGGATCTGAGGCAGGCTAACTATGCTGATATCGAGCAGAGGATTGTCTACGATGATCGCGAGCAGTGGAAAAGCGAGGATTTGAACTTGCTTCAGGCTGGAGCACCGGTCTTTCCGTATTCGCATGTCTCAGATGTGCTAGCTAGGTTGGTCTGAGACCCATGAACGCACCTACCACAAAAAACCAAGAGAAACGCGGCGAAAAAATGGATGATGTATTGAAACGGATGCTTGGTACTCCGCCGCAACCGAGGGATAAAAAGCCCGAGCATCCAAAGAAGAAGGCCGCCAAATAGACGGCCTTACTTCTTTTTATGCTTGCGGTTGCTCGCTAGGACGTCGATAGGTCAAACGCTTCCCATGCAGTTGCGTGAGAAGCTTATCTGACCGCTCCTTGTCGCTGACCTTTCGGTTATTCCAACGGTAATCGAACTCAGTGACATAGCGCTGTAGATGCTGCTCGCCGACGTGATGGAACGCGCCGATCAAACCGCGTTTGAGCAAGCTAAAGCTGGACTCGACGGTGTTGCTGTGAACATCGCCGCGAGCGTATTCACCACGGCTGTGCGCAGTAACGCCATGATCCGCGAACTCGCGACCAACAAGCGTGTAGCCTGAGTGCTCGTCAGTCATAAGACGCGCCGACTTGCACACGTTGGATTCGAGGACTTCGCGAAGCGACTTGGCGTTGACGTTGCGGACGACGATGCTGCGTTTCTCGCCGTCACGCTCGACCAGCGAAACGACTTTCATCTTGTGCTGGTAGCCGCGAGCGTTGCGAGGCTTCTGGCCATTGTTGCCCCAATAGGTCTCATCGGCTTCGACCGTGCCGCCACCGGAGCCAAGCAAGCCGCCATTCTCGGACTTCATGGCTTCGCGGATGCGATGCGTCATGAACCACGCGGACTTGTAAGTGACGCCGAGCATGCGGTGAATCTGATGCGAGCTAATGGCCTTCTTGCTGGCGCAAATCAGGTGCACGGCGAGAAGCCACTTGTTGAGCGGAATCTTGCTGTCTGAAAAGACAGTGCCGACGATGACGGTGAACTGCTTGCGGCAGTC
This sequence comes from Rudaea sp., assembly GCF_057139185.1. Lineage (NCBI taxonomy): Bacteria > Pseudomonadati > Pseudomonadota > Gammaproteobacteria > Lysobacterales > Rhodanobacteraceae > Rudaea > Rudaea sp. The sequence continues at coordinate 83,543 of NZ_DBNHDN010000026.1, forward strand.
CTTGCACTTCCACAGGCCGGGGCGCGTGGACTTGCCCTGTAGCTTGTAGTGGTCGCCGATGACGCCACAGTGCGGGCAGATCACGCCATCCGGCCAGCGCAGGGCTTCAAGGTATTCGCGGGCCTTGTCGGCGTCTTGGAAGTGCGGAGCTAGAAGATTTGCGGCAGACATGAGAACTGCTCCGAAGTTGGCGCAATTCTCCCCTTTTCATGTGGGTTTGTCAAGTATATAATCGCCAAAAAAAAGGCGGCCCGTCGCCGGGCCGCCGCATCTGCGCAGCCCTATTTCTTCGGCGCAGAATAGGTCAGTTCCTCGTTGTAGCTGTCGATGTGCGAGGACGAATCCTTGATCGACTCGCCGAACGATTTGCGCAACGCATCCGCATCGGCCTTGCCGTAGACTCCTTCGACCATTTTCCACAGCGGCGGATTGGGCTCCGCGCCCACGTCGGCCCAGTTTTTGTTCGGCAGCAAGACAACGTAGTCCGGCGCACCGACGTCGCCGCGGCGTACTTCGAACGTGCGGAACGGGCTGGACCAACCGCTCTTGTCCGCGGCTGCGGCAATCTTCTTCACGGCCCCCGTGAACGCCTCGTGTGCGTCGCGTCCTTCCTTCACCGTGAAAAAGATGACATCGATCAGTTGCGGCACCGCATTCTTGTCGCCGCCTTTCGGTTCGTGGCTCATGTCTGCTTGCTCGACCATGAAGGCGCTGGTTTCGCCTTTCAGATGCGCGTTGGCCTTCGTGCGCCACGTCGAATCGCAGGGCTTCATCTGCGTATGCATCGTGTCGAAATCGGCCCAGGCAACGGGGCCGGCGATGTACGAGTACTTGTAGGTGTTGCCGGTTTCATGTCCCCACGCGACCCAACTGTACTTGACACCATGTTCGCGCAGGCATTGGTTGAATGCCTTCACCGCAGCCTCGTAGGCATCCTGATCCGCTGGCGCCACCGTATCGGTGTAATCGCGATAGACATTTGCCTTGTTCGCATCCGCTGCGTGCACCCCGGTGGCAGCGAAAAGCACGAGCGCCGACACCACGCAAGTCGCATTGATCTTCACGTGAACCTCCCAAGTTGAGTTGGCGAAAAGGATCTCCGCGCGAACGCTCGCGCGAAGTGCGCGGAGTATGCGCGCAATTGGTTGAATGTGATACACATCACGAAATTTTCCGGACCTTCCTGCCATCGCCCGACGAAAGCCGCGGCCGAATCCGCAATGCTCCGGGCGTCGTCGGCATCCCAGGCAACGTCGGTGCGGACCACAGCCTTGCGATCGGCCCGGCAATCGCCGGCATCGGCCTGCCCCCCCGGCCACGGTCCCCATGCTGTCGCTGGTCATGGGCCGGCCGCTCGCACCCGCCGTCGACACGAAATCGACCGTGCTTCCGTTGCTGTCGTTGTTCGCCGCCGCAATTGTGCTGGGGAACGTGCACATCACGATGCTGCCAGGCGGCATCCATCGGGCGATGTCCGCCGCGTACCCATTGTTGCGCTTCGTGCCATGAGGGGCCGAAAAGCGATGCCCTTATTCCGGAAATTTGAATTTTCTGTGGAGTCCGACCGGAACGGTGCCCCGATCCATTGCCAGGCGACACGAATACGCCGAGCATTCGGATCGTCAGCATTCCGATGAGATTCTCGTGCACGATTCCTCTTTTCCCGCCTCTTCGCACCAGCGCCGCCGCCTGCTGAAAGCGGCCGGCAACGCCTTGCTCGCCGCGCCGTTGCTGCCGCTCGGCGGCTGCGGCACGACCACCCCGACGGCCGCGAAAGCTCCGCGCTGGGCCAGCGGCGGCACGGCAAAAATCGGTGGCGCGAAACGGTTCCCCGACCCGTTCGGGGCTTTCGACCATGCGTGCACGCTGACCTGCGCGGCCACGATCGGCCCATGCCATGCGCTCTCGCCGGAGCGCCTCGATGTCAGCGACGGATGGAACGGGTTGCCGCTGCGCCTCGCCTTGCGCTTGGTCGATGTCGACTGCCGGCCCGTGCCGGATGCGATCGTCGAGATCTGGCATACCAACTACACCGGCGGCTATTCCGGCCGGATCGCGCCGATGTGCAACAACAAGCGCGCCGACCTCGATCAGCGTTTCTTCCGCGGCTACCAGCGCAGCAACGCGCAGGGCCGTGTCGATTTCGACACCTGTTATCCCGGCTGGTATCGCGGACGCGCGGTGCACATCCACCTGCGCGTGATGACCGGCGAGTACCAAGGCGACGATGGCGCACCGAGCAGCGTGACCACGCAATTGCTGTTCGCGGACGCCATGAACCGCGACGTGTTCACCAGCCATCCGTTGTACCGCCCCTACGGCGAGCCAGATACGATGCTCGACCAGGACGGCGTGATCGGCGCGGAGACGGACAAATCGCCGTACCTGTTCGACACGCGCCGCATGGACGACGGCGTCCTGTTTGCCTCGAAGACTCTCGTCCTGCGCACATCGCCAGCCGATGTCGTCTGCGAGGCGAAGGGCTTGATGCCGCCTCACGGCCCGGGCGGCCCGGGGCGGTCCCGACAGACCACCGCCGGGTTTTCCGCCGCCACTACACCGGGGTGAGTACGCGACCCATCCGGGGTTCGATCATTGACCCGCCGCCCTCTTCACGAGCGTACTGATCTTCGCCTCCACCACAGCGGTCAACTCCTTCAACGCGTAAGAGGTCGGCCACATCGCACCGTCATCGAGCATCGCCTTGTCATTGAAGCCGAACGTGGCATAACGATCGCCGAACTTGCCCGCGTCCTTGAAAAAGCAGACGACCTTTTCGTCCTTCGCATAGGCGGGCATGCCGTACCAGGTCTTCGGCATCAGCGCCGGTGCCGCGGCAGTGATCAAAGCGTGCAGACGCTTGGCCATGGCGCGATCGGGTTCCTTCATCCTGGCGATCGCGGTCAGTACGGCGCGCTCGCCTTCCTCGCGGTTCTTGCTCACGCGCGCTTCCGCTTTCTTCTCCTGGATGTAAGCCTTCATCGCGGCGCGTTCGTCGGCGGAGAACATTTCGGACTTCTTGCTGGTAGTAGCGGTGCTCTTTGCGGACTTGCCCGCGCTTTTCTTCGCAGTCGTGTTCATGAAGATTCCTCGTGTCGACTCGATTGGAAAATCTCAGCCGCGTTCCTGCACGCGCAGCAGATTGCCGGCGGGATCGCGCACGGCACAGTCGCGCACGCCGTACGGTTGCAGGGTCGGCTCCTCGACCACTTCGGCGCCGCTCGCCTGAATGCGCTCGAACGTCGCATCGAGGTTCGGCGTGGCCAGCAGCATGATCGCGTAGGTGCCCTTGGCCATCATCTCGGCGATGGTGCGCTTCTCCTCCTCGGTTACGCCGGGGCTCGCAGCCGGCGGAAACAGCACGATCGAGGTGCTGGGCTGATCGGCCGGGCCGACCGTGATCCAGCGCATGCCGTTGTAGCCGACATCGTTGCGCACCTCGAAACCGAGCGTGTCACGGTAGAACGCCAGCGAAGCGTCCGGGTCGGTGTGCGGGAGGAAACTCGAATAAATGCTGATGCTCATGGTGGTGGTACCCGCGGTTGGAAACGAGCCGTCATGCTATTCCCGACTCGGGCTCGGGCGCTTCTTGATTCCTGATCGGTTGCGTCCGCCGCGGTCGCGTCACCAGCCTTGCGACACAGGACGGCATCCCCGCCGTCGCCTGCGTGGCCACCTGCCGATAGACGCTGGGCGACACGCCCGACAGTTCGGTAAAGCGCGTGCTGAACGTGCCCAACGATGCGCAGCCGACGGTGAAGCAGACTTCGGTGACACTGAGATCACCACGACGCAGCAGCGCCATCGCGCGCTCGACGCGCCGCGTCATCAGATAGCTGTACGGCGACTCGCCGAACGCGAGCTTGAACTGGCGGCTCAGATGCCCGCCGGACATGTGCACGCCACGCGCGAGATCATCGACGTTCAGCGGCTGCGCGTACTCGCGGTCGATGCGGTCGCGCACGCGGCTCAGGCGCGCGAGGTCGCGCAGGCTGTGCGTGTCGGTTTTTCCGGCCATGCGCGGCATCGTCCCACGCACTGCCATGGCGCTCAAGCGTGAAAACGGGATTGTTTCGCGGTCGTCCCTGGAAGCGCCCTGCCTTCTGACGAAGGTCGTTCAATCCAGCAGGCGGCGAAGTGCCGCAGTGCGCGCATCCGCGGAACGGAATCCCTGCGCCAGGTCGAGATACCGGTCGCGATCGACGGTAACCAGACGCGTCGCACCGGCCGCTTCCGACCAAGCCCCTGCGAGCGACGCAAGCGCCGCTGGCGCATCGCGATGCAGCCCGAGCAACACCTTCCGCGCGGCATCGCAGGAGATGCGGCCACCGTTGCGACACACTACCGGCCCCGGCGGAATCGGCGGCGAGCGCCACAACTCGCGCAGGCTGGATGCCAATTCCGGCTCGCGAGCAAGCGCTTCTCGCCACGGCGTGTCAGCCAGCGCCGCCACGTCCACCTCGCCGGCAAGCAGTGCGGCGAGCGCACCTTCGTGACTGCCTGCGTAGTTCAGCGCGGCGTAGTCGCCACTGCCACCGAGTGCCGCCAGATGCAGGTCCTGCACGAGCCCGCCAGACGTCGAGCCGCGCAAAGCTTGGGCCAAGCGCCAGCGCTGCGGCGTCTGCGCAAGTGTGGTGGCATCAACGGGGCCGGAGGCAACTCTTGCCAGCAATACGCCGCGGTAGCGTTCGGCGGTCCTGGGCGGTACCTCGAATACCGCGGCGGCCTGCGCGTCGCCCGCATCCAGCAAGGCAAGTCCCGCAAAGGTGTTGGTAACCGCGAGATCCGCGGCGCCGGACCGCACCGCGTCAACGAGTGCGCGGGGCGATTCGTAAAGGCGAACCACCACCCGCGCCTTCAGCCGCACGGCGAGGACATCGGCCAGCGGCTGCAACGCGGCAGCACGGTCGTATTTCGGATAAGCATAGGTTGCCAGTACAGCAATATCACGGGCGTGCGCACTCTCACCGTCGACAGCGACGCCAGTCGCAAACAGAACAAGCAGAAGCATGGCGGTGCAGTGAAGCAGATGTCGTGATCGCATCGACGTCTCCTGAAACGATCTTGGGAAAAACTACCGCGATGCGGTTCTTTCAGGCGACCGCGCACCGTGGGATGTCCATTCTCCACGTGTTCCGGCTCGGTGCCCAACAGTATGCCGAGACTCGATTCGGAGCGCGCGGGCTTCGCTTCCTTCGACGCCTGAACTTCAGCAGGCGGCACCTCATTGGCGGACCACCATAACCGTTTCCCATCGCAAAAAGCGACCCTGCCGTTCGGATCAGGCCAGTCGGCACCGCGCAGACTGGCGCGACTTGCCAGCAGCACAACGGCTAGGACCCGGCCGATGCCGGTCGGGGGCCGCAAGCAGTGCTTGCGTGCCACGCCAAGTCAATTGCCTCCGTTCTTCAGACTGCACGCAACCGCGACGGTCAGTTGCGACTGTCAGCCCTTCTGCCGCAATGCCTGATTGACAACCTTGCGGATCAGGCTCGAATAGGCGATGCCGGCCTTCAGTGCCGACTGCGCGAGTTCGTCGTCCCTGGCGATGCACGGATTGGCGTTCGGCTCGATCACGTAGACGTTGCCGCCCGCAGTCACGCGCAGGTCGAAGCGCGCGTAGCTGCGCAAATTGAGCGCGCGATAGGCGCGCTTGCACACCTCATCGATGCGTTTTTGCAGTTCCGGCTCGATCGGTCTCGCATCGTGATTGCTGATGCCCCAGCGCTTGCGGTATTTCTCGTCCCACTTGGCCTTGTAGGTGGCGATGCGCGGCTCGTCCTCGGCCATGTCGCCGAAGGTCATCTCGCGTGCAGGCAGCGTGCGCAGCGCGCGATCGCCGATCACGCTGACGTAGAGTTCACGCCCTTCGATGTATTCCTCCGCGATCGCATCGAGGGTCATGCGCTCCTGGATCATCTTGATGCGCGCGAGAAAGCCGGCCTCGTCGTCGACGATCGAGGCCTGTGAAATGCCGCGCGAGGCTTCCTCGGTCAGCGGTTTGATGATGCACGGCAGCTTCAGCAGTTTGGGCAGCCACACCTTGTGGCCGCGGTAGAACGTGTGGAAGCGCGGCGTGCGCACGCGATGGAAACGCAGGATCTTCTTGCACAGCCCCTTGTCGTTGCACAGGAACACCGCGCTCGAACTCGCTCCGGTAACCGGTACGTCGAGCAGTTCCATCGTCGCGATGACGTTCTTGTCCCAATGCGTGGCGTTGTTGTAGGTCTCGCACAGATTGAAGATCACCTCGGGCTTGAAGTCGCGCACCGCGTCGAGCAGTGGCCGCACGTCGTCGAACAGGCTCAGACGCCGCACCTCGTAACCGGATTCGAGCAGCGCCTGATACACGTCGTTCTCGGTATAGCTGCCGTCGGGGTCGGCGAATTCGGCGGCAAAGTCGTAGTCCGGCGGCACCGAATACGGCAGATCGAACACCATCAGTACGCGCGTGGCCATGCTCAGAGTTTTCCTCGCAACCGCGTCGTGTAGCGATAGTTCATCATCAGCGTGGTCAGGTAGGTGGCGAGTTTCAGTACCGCCACCGTGTCCGCCTCATCGGTGACCAGGCGCAGCGCGCGGCTGCGCTGGAGCACCGCCTTGTAGACTTTGTTGACCATGTAGCGCCGCTCGCCGCTCCAGTTGGATACTTCGACCAGCAGCGCCTTGCGTTGCGCCTGCAGCAGCTTGGCCACCGAACGCCGTGTCTCGCCGCTGGCCTTGCCTTCCACGAACATGCGGCGCAGGTTGTCGTCGTGGAACTCGGGAAAATCCTCGGCCTCGGCCTGGCGTCGCTTCCGGTAGTAGCGATCGAGCGTGCTGCGGATCGCGCCGGCTTTCCACAACTGCTTGCCGCTCGCGCGCAGCGGCGGCTTGCCGGCGATGTCGGCCATGAGCCTGTCGACGAACAACAGCTTGTCCAGCGCCTTCCATCCCGCGTATTTCCTGCGCCAGTCCAGTCCCGGCGTCAGCCAGACAGCGAACGTTTCGACGAAATCCTCGTCCGGGTGATACTGCGCGTAGTAGTAGTCGAGATGGCGCACATAGCTCTTGCTGTACGGACGATAGCGATACGTGTCGCCGTATTCCTCGGACGAATGCCCGAACACGCGCTGCCAGCTGCGCTTGCGGTTGAGATCGTAGGCGTAGGTGAGCGCATGGCCGCATTCGTGGCGCAGCAGCTTCATGCACGTGTCGTCGGTATCACCCTCGGCTTCCAGCATCATCTTGCGCTGCAATTCGATCAGCCGCGGATGCGCGAGATAGAACGGGATGCCGATCACCGGCTCGCCTTCCGGTGTCAGCCATTCGTCGGCGAGATAGCACCGTGGTCTGAAAAAGATGTTCTTCGCGGCCAGCTCGGCGTAAAGCTGCGCGATGCGCGCCTCGAGCCAGGTGCCTTCGATGCGCAACGGCAGCTCGGACAGGCGCAACCCGAGCAGTTTGTCTTCCGGAAGCGTCACCAGATCGGCCGAATCGATCCGCATGGTCGCGACGTCTTTCTGGTCGGGCATGCGGAATAGTGTACTCTTGGCTGCATCGCGGCGTGTATCGCGACAGGTCGCATCGCACAACCCACCACCAAACCGGAGATCGATTTGAAGACGCTGCTCGCCATCCTGCTTGCCGCCGGTGCGATCCAGAGCGCGCCCGCCCCGACCCAACCCGCTGCCGCAACGTCAGCGTCGTCTCCGCTGCTCGGCACCTGGGCCGTCGACGTCTCGCGCCTGCCGATGCCGCCGCAAGCGCGGCCGAAGAGCGTCACCATCACCTTCGGCGACGCGGGCGACGAGAAGTGGAAGATCGACGTGAACATCGCCAACGCCGACGGATCGACGATCGACACCTACGGCACGTATGCCCTCGACGGCACCGCCGCGCGCGGCCACGGCAGCACGATCGAAGCCGACACCGGCGCCATCAGGTTGCCGGCGCCCAACGTCCTGGTTGTGGGGCTCGGCAAAGACGGCATGCCGGCGTCGACGCGCGTCTACACCGCCAACGCGGACGGCAAGACCCTGGTTGAAACCGCGGTCAACCACAACGGCGTTCCGGTGATGCGCACGAACTATTTCACCCGGGTTCGCTAGCGGCGGCGGGAAACCCGCTGCGCTGCCCGGATGACTCCAATTTCCCCGGGGCCATCCCACCCATGCGGTGGCTTCAATCTTGCCCCCGTCCCGCCGCTGCTTGCCATCGGTCTCGTTGCCATTTTCCCGGCGGGATTGAAACGTGGCGCGGACAGGCGGCGGAAAAGTCGCCGCCTGTGATTTTCGATCGCGCCAGCGCTCGTCCGCAATGTGACCGCCATGATCGACGGCCAAAAAAAAAAACATCCCGGCTTGCGCCGGGATGTTGTCATCGAGGAGAACGATCAGGCCGTCGCCGGGTTGCCGTTCAGTCCTTCCGCAACCGGTTTCGCCGACTCGGCGTGATGGTCGGCCGCGATCATCATGTAGAACGCGGGCACCACGAACAACGTGAACAACGTGCCTATCGCAAGGCCCGAGGAGATCACCAGGCCCATCGCGAAACGACCCGCCGCGCCGGCACCCGAGGCGATCACCAGCGGGAATACGCCGAGCACCATTGCCGCGGTCGTCATCAGGATCGGGCGCAGGCGCACGCCGGCCGCATGCTGGATCGCTTCGAATTTGGTCATGCCCGCGCGTTGCGATTCGTTGGCGAACTCGACGATGAGGATGCCGTGCTTCGACACCAGGCCCATCAAGGTGACAAGACCGACCTGGGTGTAGATGTTCAGCGACGAAATCAGGTTGACGAAAATCAACGCGCCGAACAGCGCCATCGGCACCGACACCAGAATCACGATCGGATCGCGCAGGCTGTTGAACTGCGCGGCCAGCGCGAGAAATACGATGATGACGGCAAACAGCAAGGTCGTGCCGAAGCCGCCGGATTCCTGCACGAACTGGCGTGAGGGTCCGGCGTAATCGACCGAGTAGCCGCTCGGCGCGGCTTCGCTGATCGCATCGCGGAAGAACTGTAACGCCTCGCCCTGCGACATGCTGCTTGCGCCCTGGATCGTCGCCGAGTTGAGCTGCTGGAAATGATTGACCGAACGCGGCACGACCTCATGCTTGATGCTTGCCACCGTCGATGCCGGAATGACCGAGTCGCCCGGCCCTTTGATGTAGTAATCGAGCACCTGATGCGGATTCAGGCGATCGACCTGCAACATCTGCGGAATCACCTTGTACGAGCGCCCGGCAATCGAAAAGTAGTTGACGTAGCCGCCGCCGAGTGCGGCGCCGAGCGAGCTGCCGATGTCCTGCTGGGTCAGGCCGAGGGTGGTGATCATGTCGCGATCGACCTCGACGGTGGCTTGCGGCTTGTCGATCTTCAGGTCGGCGTCGACGAACCAGAACTTGCCCGAGTCCTGCGCCTTGTGCAGCACCTTGGTCACCACGTCGTTCAAGTTCTGGAACGGCTCGGTGGTCTTGATCACGACCTGGATCGGCGCGCCCTGCGCACCGGGCAGCGCGGGCAGCGACATGACGAACACGGTCGCACCGGCAATACTCGACCACATGTGCTGCAGCTCCAGCTGCAACTGATGCGCGGACTTCGTGCGCTCGCTCCACGGCTTGAACGCGATGCCGCCAAAGCCGGTGCCGGGCGTCGTGATCTGGAACATCATGTCGTATTCGGGAATCTTGCTGCCGGAGGCGAACATCTCCGCGGAATACTTGAGCATTTGGTTCGAAGTCGCATTCGGCGGACCGTTGAGCGCATAGAACAGGAAGCCCTGATCTTCGTCCGGGGCGAGTTCCGACTGCGAAGTCATGCCGAGCAGGAAGGTCGCGCCGAACAGCATGATGCCCATCACGACGATCACGACCCACGATTCCAGCGCGCTGCGCAGCACGCGCGAATAGCCGCTGTGAACCCGGTCGAACACACGATCGATCGCCTGCACGAAACGGTTTCCTTCGTGCTCGCCCTTGAGGAACTTCGCGCACATCATCGGCGAGAGCGTCAACGCAACGATGGCCGATACGGTGACCGCACCGGCAAGCGTGAACGCGAATTCGCTGAACAACGCGCCGGTCAACCCCTTCTGAAACCCGATCGGCACATACACGGCAACAAGCACGACGGTCATCGCCAGAATCGGCCCGCCAAGCTCGCGCGCGGCGAGCAATGCGGCCTCGAACGGCGACTTGCCCTCCTCCTTCATGTGCCGGTCGACGTTTTCAACAACGATGATCGCATCGTCCACGACGAGACCGATAGCCAGCACCAAAGCAAGCAAGGTCAACAGGTTCATCGAATAGCCGAGCGCGAGCATGATGAAAAACGTGCCGATCAGCGACAGCGGCATCGCGATCACCGGGATGATCACGGCGCGGAACGAACCGAGAAACAGGAAGATCACCACCGTGACGATGATCAGTGCTTCGATCAGCGTATGCACGACTTCGCTGATCGAGGAGCGGATGAACGTGGTCGAATCATAGACGACCTCGCCGTGCAGGCCAGCGGGCAACTGCGCGACGACGCCGGGCATGGCGTCGTGCACGCGCTGGGCCACGTCGAGCACGTTCGCTTCGGGCGCGACCTTGATGCCGACGAACAGCGCCTGCTTGCCGCTGAATGCGACGTTGGCATCATAGTCTTCCGCACCCAGCACGACGTTGGCGACATCGGAAAGACGCACGATCGCGCCGTCCTTCTGCTTTACTGCGAGCTGCTTGAATTCCTCGACCGAATGCAGATCGGTGCCCGCGGTCAGGTCGACGCTGACCATCTGGCCCTTGGTCGCGCCAACCGCGGCGAGGTAGTTGTTCGAACTCAGCGCGGCATACACGTCGGCCGCGGTGACGCCATGCGCGGCGAGCCGGGTCGGATCCAGCCAAGCACGCAAGGCGAACTGGCGCGTGCCGAACAGCTCTGCATTCTGCACGCCTTCGATCGACTGCAACTTGGGCTTGACCTCGCGCACCAGATAATCGGTGATGCTGTTCGGCGGCAACACGTCGCTGCGGAAGCCGATGTACATCGAATCGATCGACTCGCCGACCGCGACATTCAGCACCGGCTGCTGCGCCTGCGGCGGCAGCTGGTTGCGCACCGAAGTCACCTGCGTCTGAATCTGGGTCAGCGCGCGGTTCGCATCGTAATTGAGCCGCAACGTGGCCGTGATCGTGGACACGCCGCTGACCGAGGTCGAGGTCAGGTAGTCGATGCCCTGCGCCTGCGCGATCGCCTGCTCCAGCGGCTGGGTGATGAATCCGGCGACAGTCTGTGCATCGGCACCGTAGTAGGCCGTGGTCACGGTTACGGTCGCGTTTTCGGTTTTCGGGTACTGGCGCACGACGAGGCTGGTCGCGGCCTTGATGCCGAGCACGAGGATCAACGCGCTGACGACGATCGCGAGTACGGGCTTCTTTATGAAGGTGTCGGTGAAATGCATGGTTTGATTTCTCGCTACGCTCGATGGAAGGGGCGATCGTGTCGCCTCGCGAAGGGAACGGACGTTACGCCTTTCCCACTCATCGCCTGCCCGCAGCTTCGGGCAACCTCACGCTGCTCTGCTCAGTGTTCCTGCGGTTTCGGATTCGCCGCATCCGCCGGCAGCACTTTGTTGTCGACCGTTACGCGCACGCCGTTTTTCAGCTTGATCTGCCCGCTGGAAACGACCTCCGCACCTTCGTCGAGGCCCTTGGTGATCGCCACCTGATCGCCGCGCACGCCATCGGTGGTGACAAAGGCCTGGGTGACCACGAGCGCATCGCCGGGAATCGGCGGCGCACCGGAAGGCGCCGTCGCCTCGGGCTGCTTGCCGCCGTCACGCTTCACCTGCTCGGCCGCGGCCTTGTCGGCGTCGGCTTTTTTCGTGACGACGTAGACGGTTGCGCCATACGGGTTGTAGACGATCGCGGTTTGCGGCAGCGTGAGATATTTCGTCTTCGCGCCGGCGTCGATCGTTACGTTCGCGAACATTCCCGGTGTCAGCAGTTGGTCGGGATTGTCGACCTTCGCTTCGATTTGCACGTTGCGCGTGGCACCGTCGACCTTCGGATCGATCGCCGAGAGTTCACCTTCGAAGTTCTTGTCCGGGTAGGCGTCGAGATTCAGGATCACCTTCTGCCCGACATGTACCGTGGCGAGATCCTTCTGCGGCAGATGGAAATCGACGAACACGGAATCGGTCTGCTGTACGGTGACGAGCGCCGTGCCCGAGTTGACGTAGGTGCCCGGCGTCGTCGTGATGATGCCCGCACGCCCGGAGAACGGCGCACGCAATTGCTTGCGCTGCACGTTGACATGCTGCTGCGCAACCGCGGCCTGTTTGGCTTTCAGGTCGGCAGCCGTCTGATCGTAATCGGCCTTGCTGATCGCCTGCACCGCAAGCTGCTGCCGGGCGCGATCGAAGGTGACCTGCGCCAATGCAGCCGCGGCCTCGCGCTGACGCAGCTCCGCAACGTCTTCGCTGTCGCGCAACTGCACGAGCACCTGGCCTTCCTTTACTTCGTCGCCGGACTTCAGATTGACCTTGGTGACCAGACCGGCCAGATCGAACGCGAGATCGGCACCGCGCGCCGCGCGCACGCTTCCGACCGCCTTCAACTGCGGTTGCCACTCCTGGTACGCCGCTTTTGCCGTCGTAACTACGGCGGGCGGCGGCGGCTTCATGCCTGCGAGCATCCTCATCACCAGCATCACCTTGATGCCCGCGATCAGCGCGATCAGCAGCAATACCGACAGAATCATTACGACCATCTTCCTGGTCGTGCTCCATTTTTTCTTTTCGACAATGGCCATAGGTCTTCGTCCAGTCTTTCGTCGTTATTTCGTTGTCGGTTCGTTGGCGGCAAGAGGCGTAACGGAATCACCCTTCCAGCCACCGCCGAGCGCCGTGTACAACGCCGCGGTGTCGGCCAGGCGCGCCGCGCGCGCCTGAATCAACCCGAGCCGTGCCTGTTGATACTGGCGCGTTGCATCGAGCTCCTGCAGATAACTCGCCGCACCGTCGTGATACTGGACACGTACAAGTTCGAGACTCTTCGACGCCGATTGCTCGGCCTGCGCCTGCGCCTTGAGGTTGTCCGCGTCGAGTTCGAGTGCGCGCAGCGAGTCGGCGACGTTCTGGAACGCAACCAACACGGTCTGCTGGTAGTCCGCCGCGGCCTTGTCGAGCCCGGCTTCGGCCGCACGCTTCTGCGCGCGCAGCGAGCCGCCGTGGAAAATCGGCTGCAGCAGATTCGCGCCGATGCTCCATGCCTTGGTGCCACTGGCGAACAAATCGCCGGAATGCAACGCGGAAGAGCCAAGACTGCCGCCCAGCGTGACCTGCGGAAACAGGTTGGCGGCGGCAACACCGACATGCGCGGTCGCCTGATGCAAGGTCGCCTCCGCCGCGCGCACGTCGGGCCGTTGCCGCGTCAGCGTCGACGGCAGCGATACTGGCACCCCACGCGGCAGGTTCAACGCATCGAGATCGAGTGCGGAAAATTCGGTCTGCGACGGGAATTCACCGAGATAGACGGCGAGCTGAGTCTGCGTCTGCGCAAGCTGCTGACGCAGCGGCACCAGCGTGGCTTCGGCCGCCGCGACCTGGGTGCGGACCACCAGCACATCGGCCAGCGACTTCGCGCCGATCTCGTGCTGCGCCTCGACCAGCTTCAACTCCTTGTTGTACGCAGCGATGATTTCCCCGGTCATGCCGATCTGGCCGCGCAGCGAGGCTTCGCGAAAACTCGCAGTAGCAACGTTGGCCGCCAGCGTCAGGTAGGTGCCTTCGAGCTGGAAGCGCTGGTAGTCGATCGCCGCGGTCTGCACTTCGACACCGCGCCTGACCGCGCCGAACAGGTCGAGCGTGTAGTCGACCTTCACTCCGGCGTTGTACAGCGTGAACACGCTCGGTGCGACCGGACCGGTGGAGCCGACACCCAAGCTGTTCGCATTCGCGCGCTGTACTCCGACGTTGGCATCGACGCTCGGCAACAGCGAACCGCGTGCGGCATTCGCGTTTTCCTGCGCCTGGCGCAGTGCCGCCTGCGCGGACGCAACCGTCGGGCTGTGCGCCAGCGCCTGGGTGATGCGGCGGTCGAGCTCCGCGTTGCCAAAACCGGTCCACCATTGCGCAGGGACATCGGCGCCGGCGACGAAACGCTGCGCATCACCGGTCGGTGCCGGCGCCTGCGAGGTCACCGCGGGCAGTGCGTCCTTGCGGTACGCCTCGACCGCAGGTGCCGCCGGCGGGTGAAAGTCCGGTCCGGCCGCGCATCCCGCCAAGCCGGCGAGCAAAGCTCCGCACAGCGCGCCGCGGCGCGCATTCGCGTCTTTCAGGGTCATAACGAAATCCGAATATTTTGTACTTATGCGTTCAATAATAGACGAAGCGCGGATGAGTCTCAACAAGAGTGGACGAATCACTTCGAAAATTTCCCGACTGATTCACAACATGTAATACCGCTCGCGATATCGCCGCAACCGCCGGAAGTCATTCACCGATATGACGAACGGGCGTTCGCGTAATCGACAGGCACGGCGAAAGATTTCATGCATCGCTCTCAAATTCTGAGAAACCGCGCCATGGATTTCGTGATGCAGACCCGCTTCCGCGCATGTAGCTGAACGTCACGGTCGGCATCAAGCCGCCGGCTTGACCAGCAGGCTTTTCGCCAGCGCGCCCTGGAACTTCGCCAGCCCGCGTGCGAAATGCAGCAGGCCGAACAACAACGCGACACCGATGACGAAAACCAGTGGATCGGCGATCTGCCACGGCACCAGCAGCGTGTCGTTGAAATGAATGTCGGTCGCGATGTCGATGCGCACCAGGCCGAGCATCCAGCCGATATGCGCTATCGGGGCGAAGATGCAGGCCAGCGAAGTCGCGATGCCGGTCACGGCGATGGTGAAGTAGACGATGCCGAGTGGCAGCATCAGCACGAAGTACAGCAGCGTCGACCAGGTGCGGGGATCGGTGAACATCTCGCCCATGCGCTGCCAGAGTGTCAGGCCCGGCCGCGCGTAGACCGGGCGGCGCGGCATGCGCTCGCCGAGCATGGTCTCGACGATGCGCGACTCGACCAGCGCGAGCACGCGCGTCGTGGCGAAGAAGAATACCGCGAACACCACGCCGAAGATCAGTACCGACAATCCCAGCGACAGGCTCAGGCCGACCACGGTCCAGGTGAAATAGAAGATGCCGGTCGCCAGCGACAGCAGCATGTAGAACAGCCCCGCATAGGTGCGAGCATCGCTGCCGACCGCGAAAAATCGCCCCCATGCGGTTCGCTGCGGCCGCGGCCGCGGCGCACGCAGCGCCTGCTGCACTTGCACTTCCTTGTCGACATAGATGCCGGCGACTTCCTCCGGCGCGCCGTAGCTGCCGACGATCTTCGCCAGCACTTCAGCTTCTGACTTGCCCGGATTCTCGTGCAACTCGGCGCGCAGATGCTCCTCGGCGTCGTAGAGTGCGTCCTGGATCAGCGCGGGGTCGGCGCCCGCGCCCTGCAATGTACTGCGCAACTGCTCGAGATAGTCAGCGATGGTGCGTGGTGTCGTGCTGGTCATGTTCAATCCTCGGCAAGCTCATGCCGTCGTCGATGACGGCGAAGATCACGAAGCGGGCGTCTGCCCGCACTATTCGATGCTCATGCCGTCATCCTTGACGGCGAAGGTCACGAAGCGGGCTTCCTGTCCACGCTATTCAATCAACACGGAATCCACGAAATCACGGGTGTCGATCCAGGCGAGACTCCACTCGCGCAACACGCGTCTTCCGAGCGGCGTGATGCGGTAGTAGCGCCGTGGCGGCCCGGCCACGGACGGCTCGACAAGGCTCTCGAGCAGCTCCGCCGCAGCCAGGTTGCGCAGCACGGGATACAGCGCGCTTTGCTTGCCGCTGAGCACGCCGCCGCCGGTCTGCTCGAGCTTCTTCGCGATCTGGTAGCCGTACATCGGCGCGCGCGCGCGCGCGAGCACGCCGAGCAGCACCAGCGACACCGTGCCGGAGGAAAGCTCCTTCTGGAATTTCCACAGATGGGTGTCGGTATCGGTCATGGGAGCAGCATCACCATAGGCACAGGTGGACTATAGTGTTCAGTTGATACTAGTGCATGCGCCGGAAGTCATGGGCGACGCGACAGTGCGCCGCAGAAACCCGGGGCATCGAGGTGAAGCCCGATCGTTGTTTTGGCAGAGCCGCGGGCGCGGCGACGAACCGCGCAACGCTAATTCGGGAGCAATTCGTAGCCCGCGACCAGTGCACAGATGCGCTTGACGTCCTGATCCATCGCGCGATCGCGCTGCATGAAGCCGATGCGCTCGCGGATCTTCGCGAAAGCGGCGCGCACGGCGGAGCCGGCGTGGAATTCTTCGCTGGACGCGAGCGCGCCGGTCAGCTTCTTCACTTCAAGAACGAACTGCGCATGGCTTTCATGGTCCGGCTTGGGCGCGCCCGAAACCTTCGCGGCGAGGCTTTGCCAGTCGCCGCGTGCCGCCACCGCACGCGCCGCATTGAGCATGTCCTGCCGATATTCGAGCGCCTGCGCGGCGGTGTAGAGCTCGAGCGCCAGCACATGGCCGAGATCCTCGACCATCTCCAGCACGTGGCGTGCCTCGTTGGTGCCCATCGAGACGTGGTCCTCGGCGTTCGCGCTGGTCGGCACCGAATATACGCTGGCCGGATGCGCGCGTGTGGCGAGATCGTTGACCAGCGCGGCCGCGGTGTACTGCACGATCATGAAACCCGAATCGGTCGCGTCCTCGTTGCCGATCAGGAACGCCGGCAAACCGTCGTTCGTCGCCGGATCGACGAGCTTGTTCAGGCGCCGCTCGCTGATCGAGGCGAGCACGGGAATCGCCGCCTTGACGTAGCTCATCGCCAGCGCCAGCGGCATGCCGTGGAAGTGGCCTGCGGAAATGACTTGATCCTCGATGACCTTCGCATCGACCGCGTCGGGGAAGATCAGCGGATTGTCGGTGACCGCATTCAATTCGACGTCGAACACGCGCTGCGCCTGCATGAGCGCGTCGCGCACGGCGCCGTGCACCTGCGGGATGCAGCGCAGGCAGTAGGCGTCCTGCGGCTGGTGCTTCTTGCCGCCCTTGAACGGCATGAAGCGCTTGTAAAAATTTTCCTTGCCGTGGCGCTGCGACGGCGGCACGTAGTCCCAGCCGATGTCGAAACGATGTGCGCGGTCGGCCGGGTCGCTCCACGAATCGGCTAGCCAGGTCTTGAAGCGCGGCACGAGATGGTACGGAATATCGACCAGGGTCGAATCGCCAAGCAGTCGGCGCAGATTGGCGGCCGTCTCAACCTGCCCCGGATGCGGGCGCAGCGCGTGCACTTCCTCCTTGAACGCCGAGCTGCGGCCGGCAAACGCGTCGAGCGTCATCGCCGCGGCGAGATCGGCGGTCGCGAGCAGTTTTTCCAGCGCGTCGAGCGCCAGCGCGCCGCTCGCGAGCATCTGCGCGGTGCCGTTGTTGAGCGCAAGGCCTTCCTTGAACGACAGGCGCACCGGCGCGAGCCCCGCGCGTTTCAACGCTTCGCCGCCGGGCAGACGCTCGCCTCGGTGAAACGCTTCGCCTTCCCCGAGCAACACGATTGCAAGGTGCGACAGCGGCGCGAGATCGCCGCTCGCGCCGACCGAACCTTTCTCGGGAATCACCGGGATCACGTCGCGGTTGAGCAATTCGGCGAGTGACTGCAGCGTCGCCGCGCGGATACCCGAATGCCCGCGCATCAGCGTGTTGACCCGGATCGCGAGCATCGCGCGCACGACCTCGACCGCAAGCGGCTTGCCGACGCACACCGCATGCGTGGTCACGAGGTTGTGCTGCAACTCCTCCAGCAAGGTGCCATCGCGCCGGCTCTGATCGGTGCCGTTGGGGTTGCCGCTGGGCAGTTCGTCGCGCGCACGATGCGCGCCGAGCAGCTTGTCGGCATTGCTGCCGAAACCCGTGGTCACGCCGTAGATCGGCTCGCCGCGCTGCACCTGCTCGGCAAGGAAGTCGGCGGTGCGCTGCACCTTTACGAGCTGTGCTTGATCGAGTTCGATCCCGTGGCCGGTCTTCGCAATCGCGACCAGTTGTGCGCGGGTCAGGCTCGAACCATTCAGAAAAATCGACGTATTCATAGCTTCATCGCCTCGGCCTGTTCCAGTTCCACGCGCAACGTGCGCACCAGTTCCGCTCGCGCGACTTCGAACTGATCTTCCTTGCGCAAATCCTTGACCGTCACCGTGCCCTTGGCGATCTCCTCCGAACCGAGCACGACAACGAAGCGGATGCCGGCGCGATCGGCGTACTTGAACTGCTTGGCCAGCTTGCCGCCGTCGAGCACGACTTCGGTCGGGATGCCGCCGTTGCGCAATTGCGTCGCAAGTTCAAGATAGGCCGGAAGTTGCGCCTCGTCCATCTGCGTGACGAGCGCCTTGACCGTCGACTGCGCGGTGTCGATCAGCTTCGCTTCGCGCAACTGCCAGAACAGCCGCGTCGCGCCGATCGAGATGCCGACGCCGGGCAGCTTAGATTTGCTGTAGTTGGAGGCCAGATTTTCGTAGCGTCCGCCCGAGCAGATCGAGCCGATCTGCGGGTGGTCGTTGAGCGTGGTCTCGTAGACCGTGCCGGTGTAGTAGTCGAGGCCGCGCGCGATCGACAGGTTGATCGCGTAGTGCGTTTCCGGCACGCCGAGCGCGCGGATCATCGTCAGCACCTCGCGCAGTTCGGCGATGCCCTGGTTGAACACTTCGCTGCCCTGCCCCAACGCATCGAGTTTGGCCAGCGCGTCGGCATGGCCGTGCGAGCGGATCTGCACGAAGTCGAGGATCTTCTTGGCCGCGTCGGCGGGCAGGCCGAAGCCCTCGCCCGTCAGCGTGTCGCGCACGTAGTCCGCGCCGCGCTTGTCGAGCTTGTCGACCTCGCGCAGCGCCAGCGCCTGCTGCTCGGTATCGGTGATCCCGAGGCCCTCGAAGAAGCCGCGCATGATCTTGCGATTGTTGAGCCAGATCGTGAACGGGCCGATCGCGAGGTCGCGGAACACGCTGTAAATCACCGCAGGGATTTCCGCGTCGTAGCGGATCGACAGCGCGTCCTTGCCGATCACGTCGATGTCGCACTGGTAGAATTCGCGGAAGCGGCCGCGCTGCGCGCGCTCGCCGCGATAGACGCGCTGCATCTGGTAGCGGCGGAACGGGAAGCTCAGATCGTGCTCGTGCTCGGCGACGTAGCGCGCGAGCGGCACGGTGAGATCGAAGCGCAGGGCGAGCTCGGGGCGCTTGTCCTCACCCTGCTCTTTTCCGGCACGATCCAGCGCGCCGGTCGACTGCACGAAGTAGACCTGACGCTCGGTTTCCCCGCCCGACTTGGTCAGCAGCACGTCGGCATATTCGATCGCCGGCGTCTCGATCGGCAGAAAGCCGAAACGCTCGTAGTTGCGCCGGATCGTGTCGAGCATGTCGGCGAAGGCGATCTGATCGAGCGGCAACAGCTCCATCACACCGGGCATGGTGCGGGCTTGGGTCAACGGCATGGGTGTCCTTGCGCGAAACCGCGGCACAACGCCGCGCAGGTGCACATTTTACCATGCCGCGATGAGGTCGCTGCCGACCGGCGGACGCACCGGCCAACCGGTGCGATGTGGGCTACAACGTCTTGCCGATTATGTCGTTCTTGAGCTTGAAGCGCGAATCGAGCGACAGTGATTCACCGTCCTTGAGGTCGGACGCGGCCTGATTGTCCGCGAGCTGGCCTTGGGACATCCATGGCACGGGCTCGATCGGGCCGGGGATATAGCCTTTCCAGTGCCCGTCGCGCGGCGCATGGGTACTGATCGCGAACACCACCGGCACGATGGCCGACGTGCCCATCGGCTTGCCATTGACCGTCTCGGTCAAATCGTATTTCCAGTGCCGCGCCGCATCGATGCTGGCGTTCTCGAGAATTTTGCGCCAATCCCGTGCTTCGCGCTCGTTTGCGGTGCGGACATCGAGACTGGTCTGATACGGCAGCGCCTCGATCACCTTGCCCGTGTCGTCCAGGCGCACGGCCAGCAGTACTTTGCCGCCGACCTGCGCGCGAACCGCAGACGCCGGATAGCGCGGCGGACGGGTATGCGCCCTGCTCTGCGTCGGACCACCGAAATGCACGGCGACTACGCGGATCTTGTAACTGTCCTTGTCGACCGGTTCGGCGCCAAGGCTCAGGTTGATTGCCGTCCTGGCCGGCACCGCCTGACCATCGATCATGATCGGATTGAACATCCACTGACGGATGCTCCGGTCGACCAGTGCGGCGATCTGCTCCGGCAGTTGACTGCGCAACTTGTAGTCGCTGACATGTCCGTCCGCCGCGATCTGGATTTCACCCGAGGCCGCCATCGTGAACGTGGCGACCGGTTGCTCGGCGTTCGCGGCGAGTGTCGTTCCCGCCAGCAGTACCATCCCGACCGCCGAATTGCGTAGCGGCATCATTGTCTCCCGGAGTGCCATGCGTCCAATCTAGAAGCTACGCGTTGCCGAAACAAGCCACCCGACCACAGACGCCCAGTCCGGCCGGGCGAATCAGTAGCCACCCTGCTTGCCGATCCTGAACTCCAATGTCGCCCACAGCGCGCGCTCGTTCGCACCGAGCGCGTGTCGGTGATATTGGGCGTAATCGAGTTCGATGCCGAGGTCCTTGCGCAATGCGTAGTTGACCAGCGCATTGAGTTCCGAACCGTAGCGCTGGTCCACGCGAACGGCGAAGAAGTTGTGCCGCGTGATGCTCCAGTTCCAGCGGCCGGACTGGCCGAACAGACCGATGAACCGATCCTCCAGGCCGTTCGGCGGCGTGTTCTTGAATTGAGTCGTCCAGCCGTCGAAACCGTGGCTCGATCCATAGGGCGAGGAGAACGCGTTCCTGCCGTCGCCGCCGAGCCGCTCGTCGCCAAGCTTGAGACTGGCCCAGCGGTAACCGTAGCCCAGTTCGAGTAGATGGTAGTTTGCCCGGTAGCGCAGCGGGTTGTTGCGCCAGCTGACCTGGCGCGCGCCCTCGACCACCCAGCCAAGGCCGGCGCCGCTGTTACCGAGCGCGTATCTGCCGGTCCAGCGCAGGCCCGAAGTGCGCCAGGAATATTTCGCGTTCGTGTCGTTCTCGACGAAATAACCGTAGCCGGCGAGGTTGCCGAGTGGCAGCCTCTGGTCGAGGTGGATCAGGTTCGCGTCGAGTTGCCATTCGCGCTGGTCCGGATCGGGATAGTCGTGGCCGACCGAACGCTGCGCTTCGTCGAGATGGAAGTATTTGATCGTCGTGCCGGTGTCGAACTTGAGCGCCGCGGCGACGGCATCGAACGACTGTGGATTCTGGCGCCACAACCCCGGCGTGAAGAAACGGTCGTTGTCGAGGCTGACGTATTGACGCCCGAGCCTCACTATCGCCGTGCCGTTGTCGTACGCCAGCCAGGCGCCCGATACTTCGTGCGACGCGGGATCGCCTTCCGACGGCAGGTGCGTATTGCCGTTCGCACCCGTGTTGTAGTGCTCGCCGAACATGGCGAACACGCGCGTGCCTTCGACGTAAGCGCTCCATTCCAACGCGGGCTTCCACAGGTAGCCCAGACTCAAGCGCAAGGTATCGGCGTTGGCCGGCTTCGTGTAGCCGGCTTGATCGATGTGCGCCCAACGGTAGCGCAGGTCCGCCACCAGCCCGTCCGCGGGATCGCCCAAAGCGCTGACGGCATTCGCCAGCAATGCGAGCCCGACCGATACCGGATGCTTCCTCAACGTGCCTGCGCTGCCCATCCCCAATCGACCACTCCGCAACCATGCGCAGACACCATAGCGGGCACGGCACAACGCGCCAAGCAATCGCCGCGCATGTTCTTATGCCGCATACCGCAGACGATTTGCCTTGGCCGTGGATTCGACTTTGGTATAAGCCACCGCGACATTCCGCCAGACGCAAAAATGAGCCCGAGCCGGTCGCCGGCGCGCTCGTCGATCCGTGGATCACGATCCTGCCGCTGGCCGCGGTCGGCATGGTCAACTACCTGTTCACGACGTTGATCAAGGCCACCTACGGCAGGACCTACGAGGTCTCCCTCGTCGCAGGCGCCAAACCGCACAACGGCGCCGTCATCACCCTGCTCACGGTATGCGGGCTGACCCACCGGCAGGCCTACAAGGACATCTTCGCGGTCACCTGCCTGAAGACGCTGGCGGTATTCGTCGTGATTGCCGCGTACTACTGACCGGCATTCGTTGAGCGTGGTTCCGCCGACGAAAAAAGGTGATATCTACTTGGCGTACCCAATCTTCGGGCACAGGTTGCCGGCCAAGGCGCACTCCGCAAGCAACGCGCGCGCGCAATTCACCGCGGCCAATCCGCGGCGCCTGCGGTTTTGCTTCCAAAACTCCTTCATCAGGTATGCGGCGTGAATTTTTTTCCGGATCAATGCTACCGACGTACCCCGGAGCCAACACGGCGACATGAACTCGTCTCTAGTACGAAGACGCGGATGTGACGTAGTGCAGCGGCAGGCTTGCCGCGCCCAGATCCAGGCCGGATTTGGCCAGTTGCGAGACGATGATCTCGGGTACGCCCAAATCATTCGGAATGGCGCGTGGAAGCTGTTCGCGCAGCAACTGCGCCATCGGTTGCAACACGCTCATCGGCAGCAGGCCGTTCAGAACGATCGCTTCGAGATCCAGCGCGACGCTCAGGTGGCGGGCCAGATCGAGTACTTGGGGGCTGACGCGCGCCAGCCATTCTTTGATCAATCCTTCGGGAATGCGGGCCTGGCTGAGGTCGCGTATCTGCCGCGGGGGAGCGTCCATGCGCTCGGCGAGAAAATCCAGCAGATCGTGTCCGGATGGGCGCGCATGCTCGTAGGGATAGAGTCCGCCGAATTCGCCGGCGCGGCCTAGGCGACCTCGGTAGGGACGGCGATCCAGAATCAATCCGCCGCCGAACCCGTAGGCGAAGTGGAACGCGGCGAAGTGGTTGAGTTGCCGACCGGCGCCGAAATACATGTCGGCGAGCGTGGCGGTTTTGGCGCTGTTGTCGAGCCAGCTCTGCAACCCCAGCGCCTTGCGGAAATGCGCGGGCAAATCGATACCTTTCCATGCGGAGTATTCGTCCGGCAGACGGTGCGGGCCGCTCGGATTCAGGCCGGCGCCATACGCATTCAGAGCGACGCCCGGCATGCTGACGCCTGCGCCGATGACGCGCTTGCGCGGCACCGCGGCCTCGTCGAGCAGTTGCTCGAACATCTTCCGACTGTAGGTGGCGACGAGCGAAGGATTGGGCTCGCTCAGATTGCGGGTCAGGCTTGCGCGCGGGTTGCCCTCCAGATCGACGATGCAGGCCGAGAGGTATTCCGATTGCACGGCGATGCCGATGGCGAATGCGCCGTTCGGGTCGAGCGTGATGAGCTGGGCCGGCTTGCCGCGCTGACCATCGCGCACCTTGTGCAATTCCTTGAGCAGGCCGTAGTCGAGCAGATTCTGCGTCAACCGGGTCAAGGTCGGCGGTGTGAGTTGCGCGCTGTGCACCAGGCGCGAACGCGATTGCGGCCCGTGGCTGCGCAGCAGGTCGATGACATGCTTTTCGTTGTAGTCGAGTTGCAGGCTCATGGTCGGTTTCGCGCTTGCTGTCCGTGTATTCGAGAGCAATTATTTTCACAAATGCAAGAATGATTGCGAAGGTTTTCGGCTGAAATATCGCCCTTGTTGACGAGACAGCGTAGCAGATGTAGCATTTACTTCCATATTAGAAGTAAATTGTTTGAACAAGTCCCGAAACCGATCGTATCGCCGCCGAGTGGCAGCCGGCAACGACCGAGGGCTAATTCAAGCAGGGTCCGTTTTTGCCGTTGCCGTCATGAACGCAGGATCAAGATGGATTGCAAGCTGCGCCGACTGGCGATTCGCCACGCGAAGGCCTGCCTCGGCAACCGGTCTTCGCTGCACGGCTCCCGCCGCGGTGCCCGGCTTGCTTCCGTTGGACTGCGCGGAATCTGTTCGCTTCGTGATATCGACCTCCATCAAGGTATTTCATATGACCAAGCCTACCGTTCGCATACTCCGCTCGCGATCCGCCTTCGCCGCGGCACTGTTGGCAGCAATTGCATTGACGACATCGGTCGAAGCGGAAGTGCCGGCGGCGGCCGACCCTGAGCTTTCCCGGCCCGGCCCGGTATCCGCGAACGCCCCCGCGACAGCCGCGACCCCGGCGCAGGCGACACCGGCCGCTCCGCCCAGCGGTTCTGCGCCGCCAGCCGCAAACGGCGCCAAGACCCAGGATTTGCAGGAGGTCGTGGTCACCGGAAACGCAGCCTACGGCGGCGTCAAGAAACTCGATGCGAGTTATTCGGTGACGACGTTGACCGCCGACCAGATCAAACAGGCCAATCCGGTCAGCGCGAACGATGTACTCAAGGCCTCCCCGGGCATTCACGTGGAATCCTCCGGCGGACAAACGGGCGCGAACATCGAAGTCGCCGGCTTTCCCGGCAGCAGCGGATCACCTTTCGTCACCATCGCCCTCAACGGCAGCCCGCTGTATCCGGTGCCCGGATTGGCCTATCTGGAGCATGGCTCGCTGTTGCGCATGGACGACACGGTCGCTCGCGCCGAATTCGTCCAGGGCGGACCGAGCGTGCTGTACGGCAATGCGCAGCCCGGTCTGTTCGCCAACTTCATTCTCAAACAGGGCGGCGAGACCCCCGCCGGCAGTGTCGGCCTCACGTATGGCTCCGAGGGCATGCTGCGTCTGGACGGCTTCGTCAGCGGTCCGCTCGGCGGCAGCGGCTGGTCTGGCAGCATCGGCGGTTTCTGGCGCAAATCCGACGGCGTTCGCGATCCCCAATACACCGCCGACAAGGGCGGCCAGTTGACCGCGACGCTGTCGCACGACTGGGACAACGGTTCACTGATGTTTTATGCACGCGTCCTCAACGACAAGAATCAATTCGTCACCGGCACGCCGATTCTGAATCCCGGCCGCGGCCAGTTTTCCGCCTATCCGGGATTCGATCCATTGACCGGAACGATGGGCAGCAAGGCCGATCAACGTGAGTTCCTGCAAACCGTGCCGTGTTTCACCGCCGGCTGCACGCCGGGCGGCATACCGATCAACATGGCCAACGGCCGTGGCCCGGACGTGCGCTTCGCCGGCGCGAATTTCGATTGGGACTTCGGCAATGGCTGGTCGCTGTCCGACAAGCTGGGAGTGAGTGGCGGTACCGAGGGCATGGTCGCGTTCTACAGCACCGGCAGCAATCCTTCGACGCTGGCGGCTTACATCACCGCGGCTGCGGCGACGGCCGGCTTGCCTGCGGGCCTCGCGGCGACCGCCACCTATGCCAACGGCGGCGGCGCGGCGGACATGAACCAGAACGTGGTCAAGCAGGAGCTTCGCTACGTCAAGCAGCAATTCCAGTCGGCAAGCAACGAGCTGCACGTCAGCAAGGAGCTGTTCGACGGCAACACGTTGACGCTGGGCAACTACACGGCCGTCTACGGGTCGACCGAACATGCGTTCCAGGGCAGCAACATCCTGCTGCAGGCCGTGAGCAATCCCAATCCGATCGCGATCAGCCTGAGCGACGGAAGCAACACCTGGCAGCTCGCCAGCGCGCAAGGCTTCACCGCGGGGCCGACGGCGGTGAACATCATTCGCGGCAATGGATTCAATACCGCATTCTTTCTGAGCGACAGCTGGAAACTCGACAACTGGCTCTTCGACGCCGGCCTGCGCGCCGAACACCAGCACGTCACCGCGCATCTCGGCAACGTCGGCAAGGCGGATTTGGACGCCAACCCCTACACGCTGTACAACAACGGTTCGCGCTATGCATTGCCGGGCCAGAGCAACATCTATTACGGCAAGACGGCGCCTGCGTGGACCGTAGGTGCGAACTACGCATTCACCGACAACATGAGCGCCTATGTGCGCTTCAACAACGGCGTGCATTTCCCTTCGGTCACCGATCTGACCAGCTTGCCGGGCACGCCGGTCGGCAAGGTCCACAACATGGAAGCGGGCTTCAAGTATCAGCAGGACTGGATCTACGCGACGCTCACCGCTTATCGCCGGCTGTACTACGGCGTGCCGACGACCCTGCTGGTGGCCGTGGGCAACACCTCGCAGCTCGTCTCCTATGTTTACGGCTCGGCCACCAACGGTCTCAACCTGCAGGCGACGTTGAAGCCGTTCGAGAATTTTTCGCTCGTCTTTTCGGGCGACTATCAGGATGGCCAGTACACCCACAGCGACGGTTGCTACACCTACCAGGGTGAGACGTCGACAACCGTGTGCAATCCCAAAAACGCCTTCAACGGCAACCAACTCGCGCGGCAGCCGGTGTTCCAGGCGCGCGTCACGCCTGCCTATACGCTGCCCACGAGCTGGGGTTCGCTGAGCGCGTGGCTTACCTACGAGTACATTGGCTCGCACTACGGCGATCAGCTCCAGTTGCAGCCGCTGGGGCACTATCACGATTGGGCGTTTGGTGTCGTCGCCGACATCGGCACGCATTGGCAGTTGCGCCTGCAGGGCACCAATCTGACCAATCAGATCGGCCTTACCGAAGGCAATGCGCGCCTGCTTGACACCGCCAGTGCGGGCGGCGTGATCTTGGCGCGGTCGATCGAAGGCAGGGAAATCAATGCGCAGGTCAAATATCAATTCTGAAGAAACTTTCGGGCAGGTGCGCGGAGGCTGCGATGAATCGACCCAGGGGTACCCCGGCATGAACCCATCCCGACGCAAGATGCTGGCAAAGCTCTCGCTCGCGCTTTCCGCCGCGGTCGGTCTGCGCCGAGCGCACGCGGACGAGGGCGAACCGGAAATCCTGCGCTGCCGCCCGTTGCCGCCGGTCACCCCGGACGATGTCGGGCCCGACAAGAAGTTTTCGGTCAACGGCAAGGCCCAGCGCTACCCCGGCAATACCGTCATCTGCCACCTCCCCAAGCAGAGCGAAGCGTTTGCCGAACTCGGCCGCGCGTGCGCCGCATTGCGCGCCGAAGTCGGCACACGAAATTTGTCTTGGCTGCCGCCCGATTCGTATCACATGACCGTCTTCGACGGCGCGACCAACGCGTATCGCCGGCCGGGCGACTGGCCGCAGATGCTGCCGCTCGATGCGAGCATGGACGCCTGCAATCGATACCTGGCCGAGCGCCTGCGCAAGTTCGACCTCGGCCTCGATCCGCCGATCCGCATGGTCGTCGACGAGCGCGAATTCCCGGGTGGCTACACGCTGATCCCGCTGCGGCCCGTCGATGCGCGGGAGAATCGGCGTTTGCGCGATTTGCGCGATCGCATTTCCGTGGCCACGGGCGTGCGCCATCCCAACCACGACAGCTACCGTTTCCACACCAGTTTCGCCTACTACGTGCGCCAGTTCACGGCGGACGAAGAGGTGAGCTATCAGCTTGCCCTGGCGCGCACGGTGCAACGTCTGCGCAAAGCGTTGCCGGTGATCGAACTGGCAGCGCCCGAATATTGCCTGTTCGACGACATGCTGGCGTTCCCGACGCAGTTTCTGCTGAGAAAACTCTGATATAAGGCCATTGGCGGCATCGCCGCGTCGGAGTGGCCATGGCACTTGCAGGGTCGAGCGTGAGCGGCAAGCAGCGCGTCCTGTCGTCCGCGCACGACATCCGCGACTACGCGCTTGCCCACTTGGGCAAGTGTTTCTTCTGGGTCGCCGGCGATGCGCTGACGATCTATATCCTGATTCGCCACAACGGCTACGCATCGCGCTCGGCAGGGCTGATATTTCTCGCTGCGCTGTTGTGGAATGCGTTGTGCGACGTGCTCGTCGGCCTGTGGGCGGATCGACGCGGTGCGGCGGGACGATCCATGGCGGGCATCCTCGGTTTCGCGGCGCCGTTGATGGGTCTCGCCTTTGCCGCTAGTCTGTTCCTGTCGAACCAGCACGTGGTACTGACCGTTGGCGCGGCGCTGCTTTTCCGCACCGCCTTTTCGGTATTCGATGTGCCGCACAATGCGATGATGGCGCGACTGTCGACGACGCCCGCACTCGGCGTCAAGATCGCCAATCTGCGCACGATCTGTTCCGGCATCGCATCTTTGGTCGTCGGCATCGTGGCGATGCCGTTGCTTGCACGCAGCGACAGCATGTCAACCGTGCTGCTGATCGCGCCGTTGGCAACTGTGGCGGTCGCGCTGATGCTGCCGTTTCTGGCTATCGTGCCGCGCCTGGAACGTTTGCCGTACCACACCGCGCAGGTCGGAGGCATGCCCTCGCTCGGCTTCGTCCCGCTGTGCGTCGTCACCGCGCTCGGCACGATCGCGCTCGGCGTGCTCGGCAAGGCCGTGCTGCATCTGGATCTGTCGCGCTCGCAATGGACGATGGGGATCCTGCTCGCGCTGATGCTCGGCCGCGTCGTCGCGGTCGGCGTCACCGGCACATTGATCGCGCGCCTGGGCAGCGCCGGTGCACTACGCATTGCCTATCTCGCCTCGACCGTACTCATCCTCTGCCTGCCGCTGGCGGTGGCGGCGGATGCCCGCGCCGCGCTTGCGGTCGTCGTCGTGTTCGGCATCGCATCCGGTGCCGTGACCATCGTTTCGTGGGTGATCCTCGCCACGCTCGTGCAGTCGCCAGGCACGCGCAGCCAACGCGGCGCGTTGCGCTTCGGCGTCTTCACGATGATCGCGAAAGTCATCCTGGGCGTGGGCGGTTTTCTTTTGGGCGCGATCCTGTCGTACTCGATCGGCGCCGCGCCGGCCGAGGCGACAATGAGCCCGGCGACGCTGTGGGGTTTGTGCCTGGTGACGGCATCCGGCACGCTGCTCGCCGCCATCGAGTGCCGAGTACGAACTTGAATCGGTCTTGGCAACTCGCCGCCCGCTCGCTGAAACACACCGTCATCGTGACCGATGTCGGTGTGGAAATTCCTTGGTGGCAGGACCTTGTGCACCGCCTCGCGGCGCAGCTTCCGGCCCGCCGGCGAATGGCATCTTCCTTCATCGGGAAGATGCCAGAGGCTTCACCCCATTCATGTTGGCAAAGCTTTCCGGATCGTTCAGAACTGGAAGCGGAGACCCGTCATCAGGTTCGTGTTGTTGTCATGCAAATAGCCGTTCGACAGACCGTCCGCAACCTTCGAATACATGACGCCCGCATAGGCGTCGAAGCGCTTGGTGAATCGATAGTCGGCGACAAGCGAGAATGCATCGAGATTGCCGCTGCACTGGGCAAAGCCGTTGTTCGAGCATGGTGCACGCACGATCTCGCCAGTCGAGTTCTTCGCCGAATGGTAGTCGTTCTGGTCGTAGTGGTAGTAGCCGCCGGCCAGGCTCCATTCCTTGCTCAACTGAAACCTGGCGCCGACCCAGGAAACCTTCAGCTTCTTGTCGAATGCATAGGCGTTGTTGTTGGTCACGCTGATCGTGTACCCGCCGAGGCCGTCGAAGCCTGCCGCAAGGGGATTGGATGGATTCGAATAGGTTATCTGTTCGTAGCCACCGAACAGTTTCCACTGATCGTCCAGCTTGTAGTTCGCGGCCAGCGTCCACGACTCGTTGTCCGAAATCGTCGCAGCCAGGGAATCATGCGCCAGGCCGCAGCCCGTCGCCGTCGCGGTCGCGCACGGGGCGATCTGCGTGGCGCTGAGCGAGCCGGCGGCAATCGAGGTGTTCTTGAACGCATAGACTCCATCAACCGAAAGGCCACCGAAATCCGCGCCCACCGAAACCTGACCACCGTCACCCGGACTGCCATCGTTCTTGCCGAACTGCCACATCGCGGCAAAGCGGAAGTGCTGGTAATTGTAGTTGTACTTGACGGAGTTGTCGGCGCGCACGTTTTCCGTGTTGCCGCCGCCCGCCGTGGCACCCGAGTAGCCGATCACCGAGAACGCATACGAACCGGCCTGGGGGTCGTCCTTGCCGATCACGTCGGCCAGCGGCGTGTTGTGGCGGCCGAGGGTCAGCGTGCCGAACTCCTTCGAACTGACGCCGGCGAATGCCGGACCGTTGAACACCTGGCCGGCACGACTGCCGTCGGAAGCGGTCTTCTGATCAACTGCCGCCTTGCCATTGTTGTGGACCAGCGATGCCAGCGCATCGGAGAGCCGGCCTGAGGTCGGGTTGAAGCCCATCTCGAGGTTGAACACGAAATCCAG
The DNA here is from genome assembly GCF_057139185.1 of Rudaea sp. Classification (NCBI taxonomy): domain Bacteria; kingdom Pseudomonadati; phylum Pseudomonadota; class Gammaproteobacteria; order Lysobacterales; family Rhodanobacteraceae; genus Rudaea; species Rudaea sp. Next base: position 113,656 of record NZ_DBNHDN010000026.1, read on the forward strand.
GCCGTCGGTGAGCTTCTCCGTGCCTTTCAATCCGATCTTGGACTGGCTCAGACCGTTCGGCGCGAGCGATGTGGTCGACTTGTTGCCGTTCTTGCTTACCAGATAGTCGAGGCCGAAGTACACATCCTGACTCAACGGAGCGCCATGGCTCTGGTAGGCAACGCCGACATCGGCGGCGCCGTAGAGCGTGATCCCATTCCAGGTCAAGCTGCCGTCATCCGCCGCCGCCGCGTTCGCGGAAATGACCAAGCCGGCGAGCACGGCGATGGCAAGCACGGATCGTTTCGCGACTGCGGCCGCGCGCTTTTGGTAGTGCTGCATGGAATACCTCGGGGTAGTAGTTGGAAAGCCGGAGTTTGTTCTGGCCACATGCGCATTCACGCGACGTAGCCCCAAATTCGTCTTCGCGCATGGTAGGAATCGACCGTTGCAGTTTTTTGACGGCGCTATGTTTCCAGCCGACATACCGTCGACCAATTGGACCTAGGTATCAGATTCCGTCGACTGGCAAGCAAGACGGTTCCGAACTTCCGCCGATGCCGACACTCAACCAGGCATTCGCCGTTGCCAGCACGACATCCGGGCTCTCAGCCCCCCTTCCGGCGCGTCGTCGAGCACGAGGCCGAATCCATGCAAGCGCACGATCGCATCGACAAGACTGAGGCCCAGCCCGCTGCCTGGTGTGTTGCGCGCATCGTCGGCACGAAAAAAACGATGCAGCACGGATTTGCGCAGGTCGGGTGGAATGCCCGGCCCCGAATCGCTGACCGAAATGACCGGTTCCGCTTGCGTTCCGCCGAGAGTCACGCAAACAACGCCCCCTGCTGGCGTGAACTTGATCGCGTTGTCCAGCAGGTTGCCGATCGCCTCGAACAGCAATTCGCCATCGCATACTGCGCTCGGACTCGACTCGATCCGAAGCGACAACTTCACGCCACCCCGATTGGCGAGCGGCTCGTACAGCTCGGTCAGCGTGCGCAGCACCGGTTCCAGGAAAGTCGGCGAAATTCCCGCGCGACGCCGTTTGCTTTCGATTTCGGAGATGCGCGACAACGCGCGGAACCGTGTCAACAGCAGATCGGTCTGGGTCAGCGCGTGATTCAGCGCATCGCGATGCAACGAAGTCTTGTCCATCGATTGTTGCGTCCGGTAGATCGACGCGCGCAGCCGCGTCAGCGGCGTGCGCAGATCGTGCGCAATATTGTCGCTCGCGGTCTTCACTTCACCCATCAACCGCTCGGTCTCGTCGAGCATCGCGTTGACGATCTGCGCCAGCACATCGAGCTCGCGGTTGCGCCTGCCGAGCGGCAGGCGTTGACTGTAGTCGCCGTCGGCGATGCGCCGCGCGGCACGATCGATGTCGCGGATGTGGCGCACCGCCGGCAGGCTGTAGAACACGCCACCCAGCACACCGAGCAACAGGATCACCGCGGCGATCAGGAAGCAGCCACGCAGCAACGACTGGCGGATCTGTTCGAGCAAGGCCACGTCGCGCGCCACGACGAGCACGCGGCCATCGTCGAGCGTGCGCCCGAGTGCGCGCACTTCGAGCGCCTGCGGAAACAGATCGTCATTGCGTTCGACCGGCAGCGCCCGCGGCTTGCCGTTGAGTATCAGCCCCTGCGGGATGCGCGCGAGGTTGCCAGCCAGCGCCTTGCCGTCCGCCGCGAACACGCCGAAGAAGCCGATGCGGCGGATATCACGTGCGATCTCGTAGGCGATGTCGTCGTCGAGTTGATCCGCGGTCGCGGTCGAAAAGACATGCACCTGGTTGAGCAGGATCTGGTCGACCTGCTGGTTCTGGTAGCGGGCCGTCTGCCAGTAGATCAGAGCGAACAGGCCCACGACGGCAAGCGCGAACAGGCCGCCGTACAGGACGGTCAGGCGGAAGCTCGTGATGCGCCAGAGTTCAGCGAACATCGCCGAACAAATACCCCGACCCGCGCACCGTATTGATCAGCGGCGGGCAGCCGGCCTGCTCGAGTTTCTTGCGCAGGCCGGCGATGTGCACTTCGATCAGGTTCGTGCCCGGATCGAAGTGGTAGCCCCACACGTGCTCGAAGATCATGGTTCGCGTCAGCGTCTGCCCGGAGTTGCGCATGAGGAAATCGAGCAATTGGTATTCGGTCGGCTTCAGTTCCAGATCGTGTCCGTCGAAGCTCGCGCTGTGCGCCACGCGGTCGATCTGCAAGCCTTGCACGCGCAACCGGGTCGGCTCGGCAGCGTGCGCCCGGCGGCGCAGCAGTACTTCGACGCGCGCCGCCATTTCGTCGGAGGCGAACGGCTTGGTCAGGTAGTCGTCGCCTCCCGCGCGCAACCCACGCACGCGCTCGTCGACGTCGGAGAGCGCGCTGATCATCAATACCGGCGTATGGATGCGGCGGGCGCGCAGATCGCCCACGACGCTGAGTCCGTCAATGTCGGGCAACATGCGATCGAGCGTGATCACGTCGTAGTTTCCGCGCAAGGCCAGCATCAATCCTGCCCTGCCCGTCCCGGCCCGATCCACGCGGAATGCGTGCGCGGTAAGTTCCGCGACGATTTCTTCCGCGGTGCTGTCGTCGTCCTCGATGACCAGGATGGATGCGGATTGGGAGTCGATCATCGCGCTCATGGTGAAAGCATAGCGCCACTGGGTTGATACGGGCCGCCAGTAAGCCACGAATTCGGGCGCCCGCGACGCATATTAAAAACCTTTAACTGGCCACGCGCGAAACAAGTCATAGCATCGCCGGTCACAACGCGTCGCCCTCACCGCACCACCTCCCGCATGAATCGGCTCATCCAGATCGCCCTCGCTCGTCCCTACACCTTCATCGTGCTGGGCATCCTCATCCTGATCATCGGTCCGCTCGCGATCCTGCGTACCCCGGTCGACATTTTTCCCAACATCAACCTCCCGGTCATCAGCGTGGTGTGGACCTACAACGGCCTCGCGCCCGACGACGTATCCGACCGCATAGTGACCTATTTCGAGCGGCAGATGACGACGACGGTCAACGACATCGAGCACATCGAGTCGCAATCGCTGCCCGGCGTCGGCGTGGTCAAGGTGTTTTTCCAGCCCGACGTCAACGTCAACGCAGCGATGGCCCAAGTCACCGCGATCGCCCAGGTGGTGCTGAAACGCCTGCCGCCGGGCATCACGCCGCCGCAGATTCTCTCGTACAGCGCATCGAGCGTGCCGGTGCTACAGCTTGCGTTGACGAGCAATACGCTGACCGACCAGCAGCTGTTCGATCTGTCCAACAACTTCATCCGCCCGCAGCTGGCCCAGGTCGAAGGCGCGGCGATCCCCTCCCCGTACGGCGGCAAGAACCGCCAGGTCGTCGTCGACCTCGACCCGAACGCGCTGCGCTCCAAGGGACTCTCGCCATCCGACGTGACCACGGCGATCCTCACGCAAAACCTGATCCTGCCGTCCGGCACGCAGAAGATCGGCACGTTCGAATACAACGTCACCCTCAACAACAGCCCCAAGGAACTCGAGCAGCTCAACGATCTGCCGATCAAGGCGGTCGCCGGCAGCGTGATCAAGCTGAGCGACGTAGCCCACGTGCGCGATGGCTATTCGCCGCAGCAGAACCTCGTTCTCGTCAACGGCCAGCGCTCGGTGCTGACCACGATCCAGAAGAACGGCAAGGCGTCCACGCTCGACATCGTCAGCCACGTTAAAACACTGCTGCCGACGATCCAGGCTGGCGCGCCGAAAGGGCTCAACATCGGCACGTTGCTGGATCAATCCGTCTTCGTCAAAGCGGCGGTGTCCGGAGTGATCCGTGAAGCCGCCATCGCCGCGGCGCTCGCCAGCGTGATGATCCTGCTGTTCCTCGGCAGCTGGCGCTCCTCGCTGATCATCGCCGTGTCGATTCCATTGTCGATCCTGTGCTCGATCGCCGCGCTGTCGGCGCTGGGCGAAACGATCAACGTGATGACGCTCGGCGGCCTCGCGCTCGCCGTCGGCATCCTCGTCGACAACGCCACAGTGACGATCGAAAGCATCAACTGGCATCTGGAACAGGGCAAGGAAGTACCGGTCGCGATCGTCGCCGGCGCCAACCAGATCGCGATCCCCACGCTCGTGTCTACGCTGGCGATCTGCATCGTGTTCGTGCCGATGTTCTTCCTTCCTGGCGTCGCGCGCTACCTGTTCGTGCCGATGGCCGAGGCGGTCGTGTTCGCGATGATCGCCTCGTACATCCTGTCCTTCACCCTGGCCTTGACGCTGTGCAGGTACCTGCTGAAGCCGCACGTGGATCCGCATCCGCCGACGGCAAATCCGATCGCCGACGCCATGCGCGAAGACGCAACCGAGCACATGGCCGGGGGCTACGGCAACGTGTTGTCGCGTTTCCAACGCAGCTTCGAACGCCACTTCGAAGAAGTTCGCGAGCGCTACCGCGCCTTGCTGGAATTTGCGCTCGAACGCCCGCGCGGGTTCGTTTTCGGCTTTCTCGGCATCGTGCTCGCCTCGCTGCTGCTGACTCCGTGGCTCGGCGAGAGTTTCTTTCCCACTGTCGACGCCGGCCAGATCAAGCTGCACATGCGCGCACAAACCGGTACGCGCATCGAGGAAACCGCCAGGCTCGCGGGCGAAGTCGAAAAAACGATACGCCGCGTCATCCCGGCCGCGGAACTCAAGAGCGTGGTCGACAACATCGGCCTGCCGGTCAGCGGCATCAACATCGCCTATTCGAATTCGGCGCCGATCGGGCCGGCCGACGCCGACATTCTGATCTCGCTCAACGAGGCGCATGGATCGAGCGACGACTACATCGCGCAACTACGCGAAGCGCTGCCGCGCGAATTCCCGAGCGCGACGTTCTCGTTCCTGCCTGCCGACATCGTCAGCCAGATCCTCAACTTCGGCCTGCCCGCGCCGATCGACCTGCAGGTGACCGGCTTCAAACGCGAGGAAAACCGTGCCTATGCCGAAGAACTGCTGCACCGCATGCGGCGCATTCCCGGCCTCGCCGACCTGCACCTGCAGCAGGCGTTCGACCAGCCCGAACTGCATGTGGATGTCGACCGTGCGCGTGCACAGGAAATGGGGTTCAGTGAGCGCGACGTGGCCAACGACCTGCTCGTGTCGCTGTCGGGCAGCGGCCAGGTCGCGCCGACGTTCTGGGTGAACCCGAAGAATCACGTGTCCTATCCGATCGTCGTGCAGGTGCCTCAGTACAAGATCGACACGTTGAGCGACCTCGACAATATCCCGATCACCGGCCCCAACAGCAAGCAGCACCAGATCCTCGCCGGCGTCGCCCGTATCAGTCGCGGCCAGGGCGACGGCGTCGTGTCGCACTACGACGTACAGCCCACACTCGACATCTACGGCGCGGTGCAGGGCCGCGATCTCGGCGCCGTCGCGCACGACGTCCAGGCGATCCTGCGCGACACCGCCAAGGACGTACCGCCCGGCTCCACCGTCGCGCTGCGCGGGCAGGTACGGACAATGGAGGAATCCTATTCCAGTCTGCTGTTCGGCCTCGCCGGCGCCATCGTGCTGATCTATCTGCTGATCGTCATCAACTTCCAGTCCTGGCTTGATCCGTTCATCATCGTTACCGCGCTGCCTGCGGCCATTGCCGGCATTGTCTGGATGCTGTTCCTTTCCGGCACCACTCTCTCGGTGCCGGCGCTGACCGGCGCGATCATGTGCATGGGCGTGGCCACCGCGAACAGCGTGCTCGTCGTCAGCTTCGCGCGCGACCGCATGCACGACGGTGCCGATGCGCTGACCGCGGCGCTCGATGCGGGCTACATCCGTTTTCGCCCGGTGCTGATGACCGCGCTGGCCATGCTCATCGGCATGCTGCCGATGGCGTTCGCGATGGGCGAAGGCGGCGAGCAGAACGCGCCGCTCGGTCGCGCCGTGATCGGCGGCCTGATCTTCGCCACCTGCGCCACCCTGTTCTTCGTGCCGGCCGTGTTCGCGATCCTGCACAAGCACGACCCTGCCATCGACCCCACCCCGGAACGATCCGCCGACGCTCCAATCGGCCCAGCCATCGCGACCCACTGACCTTTGACCTCCGCATCTGCCATGTCCGCCACCTCGCCCTTCGCCTCACCCTCACTGCGCCCCTCGCGTCGCATGGGCCTCATCGCCCTGATAGTCGCGATCGCTCTCGCCGCCGGCGGCATCGCCGCACGCGGCTGGCATGAGCATGCGCTCGCCAACCAGGTCGATGCAGACGCGACGCCGACCGTCACCGTCATCACGCCGCGCGCAGGCGATTTGAAACAGGAGCTCGTGCTGCCCAGTGACGTGCAGCCCTGGTACGACGCGCCGATCCATGCACGCGTGTCCGGCTACTTGAAACGGTGGTACACCGACATCGGCGCGAAGGTGAAGGCCGGCGACGTGCTTGCCGACATCGAAACGCCGGAACTCGACCAGCAGCTCGCGCAGGCGCGCGCCGACCTGGCCAGCGCCGTCGCCAGGGAAAAACTCGCCGAAACCACCTCGCAGCGCTGGCAGAAAATGCTCGCTTCGACCTCGGTGTCGAAGCAGGAGGCGGACGAAAAAGCCGGCGACTTCGAAGCGCGCAAGGCCGACGTCGCAGCACAACGCGCCAACGTCGACCGCCTGCAGGCACTGACCGGCTTCAAGCGCGTCGTCGCGCCGTTCGACGGCACCGTGACCGCGCGCAAGACCGACATCGGCGCATTGATCAGCGCCGGCAGTGGCGCCGACGGAGAACTGTTCCGCGTCGCCGACACGCACAAACTGCGCGTCTACGTCGAAGTGCCGCAGACCTACGCGGACCGCATCGCGACCGGCATGCCGGCGCAATTTCAACTGCCCGAGCGACCGGGCGAACACTATCCGGCGACGGTGATCGGCTCGGCGGATGCGATCGATCCGTCCTCGCGCACCCTGCGCGTCCAGCTCGAGGTCGACAACGCCGCCGGCAAGTTGATCGCCGGCTCCTACGCCGACGTGCATTTCGACCTGCCGGCCACGCCCGGCGCATTGCGGCTGCCCGTCACTGCGCTGATCTTCCGCAAACATGGGTTGCGCGTGGCCACTGTCGATGCGGGCGACAAGGCGGCGATGAAGGACATCCAGATTGGCCGCGACTACGGCACCCGCGTCGAAGTCGTCGCCGGCCTCGGCCCCAATGACCGCGTTATCGACAGCCCGCCCGACTGGCTTGCCGACGGCGACAAGGTGCGCGTGGCATCCGGCGACACGGCCGGTGCCGGCCTCGCCGCGGCGAAGCCGGGCCCGGCGATGGCAAAGCAACCGTGAACTCGATCCGTTCCGTGCTGCGCACGCTCGCCGTCGCGACCGCGACGATCGCCTTCGCCGGCTGCTCGTTCGCGCCGACCTACGAAAAGCCCGCGACCGACGTTGCCGATGCCTACAGGGAAACCGGCCCATGGAAGAACGCGGCGCCATCCGATCGCCTCGAACGCGGCGACTGGTGGCGCGACTACCACGACGCGACCCTCGACGAGTTGCAGGCGAAGCTGGATGCCGCAAATCCGGATCTCGCCGTCGCCGCCGACCGCTACGACCAGGCGCACGCCTATCTCGACCAGACCCGCGGCGCGCAATTTCCCGAACTCGACGCCGGCGGCCTCGCCACGCGCAATCGCCAGTCCGACCATCGCGCGCTGCGCTCCGCCACGCAGCCGTCGTACTACGGCGACAACGTCCTCGGCGCCACGCTCGGCTACGAACTCGACCTGTGGGGCCGCGTGCGCAATCTCGTAGCCGCGGGCAAGGCGAATACCGAAGCAGCCCGGGCCGAGCTCGCCTCGACGCGATTGAGTCTGCATGCGCAACTCGCCGACGACTACATCGCGCTGCGCGGGTTCGATGCGCAGGCAGCGTTGCTGGCCGACACGGTGCACACGTACGAGAAAGCGCTGACGTTGACCCGCGACCGCTTCGAAGGCGGCATCGCATCGGGCCTCGACGTCGCGCGCGCCCAATCCCTGCTCGATGCGACGCGCGCGCAGGCAACCGATATCCATGTCGAGCGCGCGCTGGTCGAGCACGCCATCGCCAGCCTCGTCGGCGTCTCCGCATCGAAGTTCTCGCTGCCGCCACGGATCGTCGAACTCGCGCCGCCGACGGTTCCGGTCGCACTGCCCTCCACCCTGCTCGAGCGCCGCCCCGACATCGCAGCCGCGGAGCGGCGCGCCGCCGCGGCGAACTCGATGATCGGCGTCGCCCGCGCCGCGTTCTTTCCGAGCATCAGCCTGACCGCGACTGGCGGTTTCGAAAACACCGGTGGGGCGGGCTGGCTGACCGCACCGAACGGATTCTGGTCGATCGGCCCGCGCTTCTCGTTCGCCCTGTTCGATGCCGGCAAGCGCCGCGCGATCAGCGCCGAGGCCGAAGCGGCGTTCAACGAAGCCGCCGACCGCTACCGCGGCACGACGCTGGCGGCGTTCCGCGAGGTCGAAGACAATCTTTCCCGTCTGCGCCTGCTGGACGAGGAGGTGAAACAGGAAAGCGCCGCAGTCGCCTCTGCGCAGAACACGTTGCGCCTGGCGATGGATCGCTACGAGAACGGCGCGGTGAACTATCTCGACGTCGTCGCCTCGCAGACGGCGGCGCTGCAAGCACAGCGCGCACTGCTAAGCCTGCGCGACCGCCAGTTGCGCGCCAGCGTGGGGCTGATCCGCGCGCTGGGCGGCGGTTGGTCGACGAAGGACCTGTCCGACCACGACAACGATCAACCCGCGGAAGCCGGCGTCCGCGCAAAAGTCGGCTGAGTCCCGCCGAAGCGATGCGCACCCGGCAGAGGACGCCGCATGCCGACCATCGGGCGGGACAGTCGAGCCCACCGATCGCGATTTTCCCGCCGCGAGGGGACGCGGCTCGACCAACGTTGCGACGAAGCGTTGCTCCCGTGCGACGAACCGGACACGGAGCACTGTAAGGATTTTCCCCCTCTGCGGTCTAATGCTCCGACGCGGCGCAGCACTCACGGTCTTGCCTGTGCCGGCGTTGGGACCTACCGTAATGACGCGAAGAGTTGGAATGCATCGAGGACGAGGCAGTGGCATGTCCGCGATATAACCTTTTCTTCACATCGTTATGTCTCGATGGAAACGCCGTCCCCGGCGCCGCCGGGTCAGCCGAAAAACTTTCATCCACACCACGGAGCACATCACCATGTCGAACAAAATGATCAAACCCCTCACTCTGGCCATCGGCACGGGCATCGTCGGCGCCTTCTCGCTCGCCCAGATCGCTCAGGCCAGCCCGACGTTTCACCTGAACAGCCTCGTCGCGGGCTACACCCAGTCGGCGGTCGGCAACGAGGGCAAGTGCGGCGAAGGCAAGTGCGGCGCGACCAAGGGCAAGAAGTGCATGGACATGGCCGACAAGGCCGCCCAGGACAAGTGCATGGCCGAAGCGCATCCGAAGGGCAAGGAAGGTTCCTGCTCGGCCGACAAGAAGGGCAAGGAAGGTTCCTGCAGCGGGCACTGAGCATCATGCTTCGTCCAGCCATGCTTCATGGCGCCGGACTCGGCCTGCGGCGGTCCCTTCTGGGGCCGCTGCAGGACTGGCGCGCCGCGCGCGAACCCGACGCGGATGACACCGGCGCGATCGATTTCTTCGAAGTCGCACCGGAAAACTGGATCAACGTCGGCGGGCGGCTCGGCAAGACGTTGCGCTCGTTCACCGAGCGCCATGCGTTCGTCTGTCATGGCCTGTCGCTGTCGCTCGGCGGTCCCGCGCCGCTCGATGAAACCCTGCTGCACAAGATCCGCCGCCTGCTCGACGAGCATGGCGTGGCGATCTACAGCGAACATCTTTCCTACTGTTCGGACGACGGTCATCTCTACGACCTGCTGCCGATCCCGTACACCCAAGCCGCGGTCGCCTACGTCGCCAAGCGCATCCGCCGCGCGCAGGACATCCTCGGTCGGCGCATCGCGATCGAGAACGTGTCGTGCTACGCCACGCCCGGCCGCGAGTTGAGCGAGGCCGATTTCACCCGCGCCGTGCTCGAAGCCGCCGACTGCGAACTGCTGCTCGACGTCAACAACGTCTATGTCAACAGCGTCAACCACGGTTACGACGCCAAGGCATTCATCGCTGCGATGCCGCCCGAGCGCGTCGCCTACCTGCATATCGCCGGCCACTATGACGAGGCGCCCGGCTTGATCGTCGACAGCCATGCGGCGCCGGTGATCGATCCGGTCTGGAACCTGCTCGACCACACCTATGCGCACTGCGGCGTGAAGCCCACGCTGCTCGAACGCGACTTCCACATTCCTCCGCTCGCGGAACTGCTCGCCGAGCTCGACCATATCCGTGCGATCCAGCAACCGCGCCTCGGACAAACACATGAACACCGTCGTCGCGCCTGATCTGCCGCAGACGCAGGAGCTGCAATACCGCTTCACCGCGCATCTGCGCGATCCAATGCAGGTACCGGTTCCCGACGGCATCGACGAGCGGCGCATGCGTGTGTATCGCGAACTGGTCTACGCGAACATGGAGAGCTTCATCTCGTCCAATTTTCCGGTTATCCGCAGCCTGTACGACGATGCCGCCTGGGAAAATCTCGCGCGTGAGTTCCTGCGCGACCACCGCTGCCACACGCCGTTATTCCCCGAGTTCGGCCGCGAATTCCTGCGCTGGCTGGAGACACGGCAGGAACAGGGGCGTGGCGATCCGCCGTGGCTGCTCGAGCTGGCCCACTACGAATGGGCGGAACTCGCGCTGGCGCTGGACGAAGCGGATATCGCCGCGCTGCCGCACGATCCCGACGGCGATCCGCTGACCGGCATCCCGGTCATGTCGCCGCTGGCCTGCGTGCTCGCCTACCGCTATCCCGTGCACCGCATCTCACCCGACTTCCGTCCCGCCGAACCACCGGCCGAACCGACCTTGCTGCTGCTCGTGCGCGGCCGCGACGACACGGTGCGCTTCCACGAAATCAATGCGCTCAGCGCGCTGCTGGTCGAACGCCTGCAACAGAACAGCAAGCGCAGCGGACGCGACTGTCTCGATGCTCTGCTCGCCGAATACGACCCCGCAACCGCGGCGCGTCTGCGCGCTGCCGGCGAGGCAATGCTCGGTGAGTTGAAGGAAAACGAGGCCATCCTCGGCACCCATCTCAGCTAGCGGCGCATGTCATTCCCGCTTGCCTCTGGCGGGAATGACGAGCAGGAGCAGTTTCTCGTGTAAGGTTTCGGCGACAGGCGCGTCCAACCGGCAACACAACGAACGAGGAACGCCGCCGTGCAAAACCTGATCCCGCTCTGGGAATCCCTCGCCGCACGCCTGCGCGGCATCGGCCAGATCGTGCCACCACTGGTCCTGCGCCTGATCATGGCATTCGAGTTCTGGCAGTCGGGCGTGGAAAAATACTACGGCGAAAACTGGTTTGCCGACATCCAGGACAAGTTCCCGTTTCCGTTCTCGGTGATTCCGGCGGACTTGAGCTGGTTTCTCTCCACCTGGCTCGAAATCGGCGGCGCGCTGCTGTTGCTCGTCGGCCTGTTCACGCGCTTCGCCGCCTATTCGCTGTTCGTGCTGACCTTCGTCGCCACCGCTGCCGTGCACTGGCCGGACATGATCACGATGTGGAGCGACCTGGCCAAGGGTTATGCGATCACCGACATGGGCCACGGCAACTTCAAGCTGCCGCTGCTGTTCGTCGTCATGCTGCTGCCGATCATCTTCCAGGGCCCGGGCAAGATCAGTCTGGACTATCTGCTTTGCCGCGGACTCAAGGCCGACGCCATGCCCGCCCCGATCGCCGATGCCTGGGCCTGGGGCTGGGCCGCGCTTGCCCTCGGCATTCCGTTCGCGATGCTGATTCCATTCCTCGGCAGTGCCCTGATCCTGCTCGCACTGGCCCTGTTCGCATTCGCCCGCTTCGCCCGCGCATGAGCACGCCGGCGCCGGACGAGGCTTCGTCGTCACCGGTACTGGCGGCGGTGCGCCGCAACGCGGTCGCACTGATCAGTCTGTCGGTCGCGCTGTTCTCGACGAGCTACAACACCTGGCGCAACCAGACCACCGAAGCACACCGCAACGTGCGTGAAGCCTCGTTTGCACTGCTCGAACAGGCCGGCGAACTGCAGCAGCTCGCCCAGCATCGCTACTACGGCGGCGACCATTCGCAGATGAACTGGATCGCATGCTGGGGCAAGGCGACGCTGATCCGCGACATGGCGCCGCTCGTATCGAAGGAGGTGCAGACGCGCGCCGAAGCCGTGTTCGTCGCGTGGAAGGAAAACGCCGGCGAACTCGAAAGCGGCCGGGGCGAATCCGCGCAGCACATCGAGATGGCGATCGATGCACTGACCGGCGAGGTACGCGACGAACTGCTCGCGCTGCGCTAGGGTCGTTGTGTCCGCTCGGCAATGGCGGCCGTCGAGATTGTGGGAACGGCAACGCGCGGCTATCCTCGCCGCATGTCCGCCCCCGCCGCCAGCAACGCGCATTCGATTAAATACGCCGAACGCTTCCGCGGCTTCCTGCCGGTCGTCGTCGACGTCGAGACCGGCGGTTTCGACAACGAGCGCGATGCGCTGCTCGAGATCGCCGCGGTCGTCGTGCGCATGGACGCGGACGGCATCGTCCATCCGGATCCCGCCGTGTCGACGCACGTCGTACCGTTTCCCGGCGCGAACATCGACCCGCGCGCGCTCGAAATCACCGGCATCGACCCGACCCATCCGTTCCGCGCCGCAGTCGAAGAACGCGAAGCGCTCGACCTGATCTTCCGCCCGATCCGCCGTGCGCTGCGCGAGTACGAATGTTCGCGCGCGGTGCTCGTCGGCCACAACGCCTCGTTCGACCTCGGCTTTCTCAACGCCGCGATCCGCCGCGTCGGCTACAAGCGCAGCCCGTTCCACCTGTTCAGCTGTTTCGACACCGCCACGCTCGGCGGCCTCGCCTACGGCCAGACCGTGCTCAGCCGCGCGGTGCAGGCCGCCGGCTTCGACTGGAACGAAGCGGAGGCACATTCCGCGGTTTACGATGCCGAACGCACCGCGCTGCTGTTCTGCGAGATCGTCAACCGCTGGAAAACGATGAGCGACGCCTGCCGCGCCCCATAGACATTGATAACATCCGGCGCGGCAGACTCATGCCTTTGCCGGAGTTCCGAGCATGCCCCTGTCGAGAGAACCGCGCCTGCGCCCCGTCGCCATTGCCGACCTGCGCCCGACCCAGATCACCGTCGGCATGCGCGAAGTCGAGGCCAAGCGCAAGAACTGGAAGAGCCATCCGGACTACAAGAAAGCCGATTTCCTCGGCAAGCACCTCATTCCGGTGATCTGGGGCCACGGCGAGCGCTACTACGTGATCGACCACCATCACCTGACGCTGGCCCTGCACAAGGAGGGCGTCAAACATATCGCGGTCACCGTCGTCGCCGACCTGCGCAACCTGGACGAGGAATCGTTCTGGTTCAACCTCGACAATCGCGGCTGGATGCATCCGTTCGACGAGAAGGGGCAGCGGCGTGGCTACAAGGACGTACCGAAGAAGATCACCGAGCTGGTCGACGATCCTTACCGCAGCCTCGCCGGCGAACTGCGCCGCATCGGCGGGTTCGCCAAGGACACGACGCCGTTCAGCGAATTCCTCTGGGCCGATTTCCTGCGCCGCGGGGTCAAGCGCAAACTGATCGAAGCAGATTTCGCCAAAGCGCTGGAAAGGGCGATGAAGCTCGCCAGGAGCGGCGACGCGGACTACCTGCCCGGCTGGTGCGGGCCGCTCGCCTGAAGCCGAAGCTGAACGAATTCGGCATCGCTCTCATGGGCTGTGTCCTCGCCGCCCGCGCGCCTGCGTTGTTCGGCTTGCGACACCCACTCACCCGGAGAATTCCATGAACGTTGCAGGGTCCACCCACCGCGCTTCCCGCTCGTGCGTCTGGCTCGCCCGCTCCCTCGTCGCCATCGCGGCAGCAACGGCACTGACTGCGGCCACGATACCCGCCGCGCACGCCGGCATGTTCGTTTCGGTCAACTTCGCCCCGCCAGCACTGCCGGTCTACGTGCAGCCGGCAATTCCGGGACCAGGCTACATCTGGACGCCGGGCTATTGGGCCTACGACCCTGTCAGCGGCTACTACTGGGTGCCGGGTACCTGGGTGCTGCCGCCGTACGCAGGGGCGCTGTGGACGCCGGGCTACTGGGGTTGGGGTGGCGGCATGTACGCGTTCCACCCCGGCTATTGGGGCCTGCACGTCGGCTACTACGGTGGCATCAACTACGGTTTCGGTTATGTCGGCGTCGGCTATGTCGGCGGCTACTGGGGACCGGGCGGGTTCCACTACAACCGCGAGGTCAACCGCATCACCAACGTCAACATCACCAATGTCTACAACAAGACGGTCGTGATCGACAACAACACGACGCGCGTGAGCTACAACGGCGGTCCGGGCGGCATCTCCGCGCAGCCGACGGCCGAGGAGGCGCGCTACGCGAGCGAGCGGCGCACGCCGGCGGTTGCCGCGCAGATGCAGCATCAGGCGTTGGCGAGCCACACCGAATCGATGCGCGCCTCGGTCAACCACGGCAATCCAACGATCGCGGCCACGGCACGACCAAGCGCGTTCAGCGCCAGCCGGGTCGACCATGCAGCGGTACCGAACAGCCATGCCGAGATGCGTTCCGCGAGTTACGCTCAGCATCAAGGCGCAGCGCAGGCGAATTTCGCGGAGCACAAACAGCCATTGCGCACGGACGCCAACCGGTCGACGAACCACGCGACGCAAAGCTATGCGCCGCATGCCTCTGCACGGTCGATGAATGCCCGTCCGGCCTCCATGCCGCATGCCAACACGACACCACACGCGAATGGCGAACGGGTCGCTCCTCACCTGGCGGCGCATGAGGGCAAGGCCGAACATCGCTGAGCGCAGTATGCCGGCCGGCAAGCCGCAACGAGGCCGTCCGTGCGACGGTCTCGTTTTTTCGCTGACGGATTCCACCGTCGCATTGCTTGAGTTCGCGCGGCGGCGGTCCCATCATCGGCATGACGACCGATTTTCATTCACCGACAGGCCATGCCGATCTACGAATACGCCGCCGCCGACAAGGGTTGCGCCCATTGCGAAGCGCATTTCGATGTGCGCCAGAAGCTCAGCGACCCCGAACTGACCTTGTGCCCGCAGTGCGGCGCACCGGTCAAGCGCATCATCAGCGCGCCGAACGTGGCGATCGGCAACGCGCATGTGCTCAAGGAGAGCAACGTCACGGCCAAGGGCTTCACCCAGTACCGCCGCGCCGGCAAAGGCGTGTACGAGAAGACCGCGGGCAACGGGCCGAAGTACATCAGCGGGGATTGAGCTGCGTCGGCTACACTTCGGGTTTGTCCGACACTTCCACGCCGTCACTCCCGCGCTGGCGGGAATGACGCGCATGGGCCAGGAGATTCGATGCGCCCCATTGCAATACCGGCCCTGATCGCCGCCGCCGTTTTCTGTGCGAATACCGACTGCGCCAGCGCCGCCGACCTCGTCTACCCCGCTGCAAGGAAAGATGCGCAGGTCGACATCTATCACGGCGTCCAGGTGGCTGATCCGTACCGCTGGCTGGAGGACCTCGACAGCCGCGACACGCGCAATTGGATCGACGCCGAGAACAAACTGACCTCGGGTTTCCTCGAGGCGATACCCGGTCGTGACCGCATCAAGCAACGCCTCAAGCAATTGTGGAACTACGAACGCACCAGCACGCCGCAGAAATACGGCGAACGCTGGTTCTATACGCGCAACGACGGCCTGCAGAACCAGGCCGCGCTCTACGTGGCCGACGCACTCGACGCCGCGCCGCGGCTGCTGCTCGATCCGAACACGCTGTCGAAGGACGGCACGGTCGCACTCAAGCAATGGAGCGTCAGCGATGACGGCAAATACGTCGCCTACGGCCTTTCCTCCGGCGGTTCCGACTGGGAAGAATGGCATGTGCTCGACGTCGACACGGCCAAACCCACCGACGACGTGCTCAAGTGGGTCAAGTTTTCCAGCGCGAGCTGGCGTCGTGACGGCACGGGGTTCTTCTACTCCCGCTACGACGAACCGGCCGGCAACTCGCTCAAGGCCGCGAACACGTTGCAGAAACTGTATTTCCATCGCCTTGGCGAGGATCAGGACGAAGATCTTCTGATTCACCAGGACCAGAGCCAGCCCGACTGGCGCTTCCAGGGCGAAGTCAGCGACGACGGCCGCTGGCTGGTGATCCTCGTGACCCGCGGCACCGAGCCGAAAAACCTCGTGCTCTACCGCGATCTGGCCAAGCCCTACCGGCAGAAGGGCGAAAAGAAGAAGGTCGCGCACGCGAACGTCCCGGGGCCGAATGTGCGCAACATGCAAGGCAAGAAGATCCGGAGCGAATCGGTAGTGACGCCGGTCGAAACCATGATCGGTAACTGGGACGCCACCTATCAATTTCTCGGCAGCACCAGGAACACGCTCTACTTCCTCACCGACGCCGATGCGCCGCGCTATCGCATCGTCGCGATCGACGTGGACAACCCGGACAGGACGGCCTGGAAGGAAATCGTGCCGCAGGCGAAAGACACCCTGCAGGGCGCGCGCATCGTCAACCGCAGCCTCGTCGCGGTGTACATGCAGGACGCGCACAGCGTCGTGCGCAGGTTCGATCTCAAGGGCAAGTCGCTGGGCGAGATCGCCCTGCCCGGCCTCGGCACCGCGTCGAACTTCAGCGGGCGTCCGCGCGACCAGTCGGCCTTCTATGTCTTCTCGAGTTTCACCACACCGCCCGCGGTGTATCGCTACGACCTGAGCGCTGCGAGCGGCGGCGTCTGGCGCGCGCCGAAAACCGCGTTCGATTCTGCCGGGTATGAAACCCGGCAGGCGTTCTACACCAGCCGCGACGGCACGCGCGTGCCGATCTTCGTCACCGCACGCAAGGGTATCAAGCTCGACGGCACGAACCCCACCATTCTCTATGGCTATGGCGGATTCAACGTCCCGATCCAGCCGGGCTACTCTCCCGCCGTCGCGGCATGGCTGGATCTCGGCGGCGTCTACGCGGTCGCCAACCTGCGCGGCGGCGGCGAATACGGGCGCGACTGGCATGAGGCCGGCATACAGACGCGCAAGCGGAACGTGTTCGACGACTTCATCGCCGCGGCGGAATATCTGATCGCGCAGAAGATCACCTCACCCGCAAAACTCGCGATTCGCGGCGGCTCGAACGGCGGCCTGCTGGTCGCGGCGACAGAACTGCAACGCCCCGACCTGTTCGCCGCAGCCATTCCGCAGGTGGGCGTGCTCGACATGCTGCGCTTTCGCGACTTCACGATCGGCAAGGCCTGGGAGTCGGACTACGGCTCGGTCGACAACGTGGATCAATTCAAGGCGATGTACGCCTACTCGCCACTGCACAACGTCAAACCCGGCATCGACTATCCGGCAACATTGATTTTGACCGGCGACCACGACGACCGCGTCTTCCCCGCGCACAGTTTCAAGTTTGCCGCGACGATGCAAGCGGCCAATCCACAAGGCAAGCCCAGGCTGATCCGCATCGAAACGCGCGCCGGCCACGGCCAGGGCAAGCCGACGACGATGCAGATCGACGAAGTCGCCGACGTCTACGCCTTCATCCTCAAGGCGATGAACCTCGCGCGCTGAGGCGGGCAGCTACGCGGCCGGGGCCACGCCGCCGGCGCGAGCATGGCCGGTGATGCGGTCGCGCCAACGCAGGATCGGCGATTCGAAGAAGTGATGGACGAACGCCGCGCATACGAGCGATGCCGCGACGAATCCCGCGGCACCGAGCACGCATTGCAGTGGCGTCGACGCCTGCCAGGGCAACAACGACATGCCGCGCATCACCGCGAGTTGGCACAGGTAGAGCGAATACGACCACAGCGCGATGCGGCCGACGCAGGCGCGCACGAGCGCGGGCGTCTTCGCGGCACGCCACCCCGCCGCCAGCGGCAGCCCCGCGGCGAGGCTGGCCGGGATGAGATTGAACAGAAAGGTGCGTGCGAAAAAACCGTGATCGCGCGCGGACAGGAAGAACACCAGCGCGGCCGCGACCATGCCGCCAATGCCGGCCAGCGCGAGCAAGCCGCGCGCCCGCGCATCGATGCCGCGTACGCCGCAGAACCAGGCCGCGAGTACGCCATAGATGAACGCATCCAGACGCAACAGCGCGATCTTGCGCACGCCGGAATCCCAGGCCGGATCGTAGTGCAGCACGTAGCCAACGCGTATCGCGCTGACCAGGGCAATCGCGAACAGCAGCCATGCCACGATGCCGACGCGCAGCCCCGACATGCGTCCGACCGCGAGCACCGTGAGCGGCGCAATCACGTAGAACAGCTCCTCGACCGACAGGCTCCAGGCTTCCGAAAACCACGGCGGGTGCGGCCAGGCGAAATTCTGCAGAAACACCAGGAACAGGCCGAACTGCGGCCAGCCGCCGAACAACAGGCGATAGAGCACGATGTTCAACGCGAGGAACAGGAAGTAGTTCGGCAGAGTGCGCAGCCAGCGTCGGATCCAGAACCGGCGCAGGCGGAACGATTCCGCCCGGAACTCGCCGATCAGGATGCCCCCGATCAGGAACCCGCTGAGCACGAAGAACAGCTCGACGCCGAGGAATGCAAAGCCGTACCAGGCGTCGAGTTCGCGGGTCAGCGGCAGGAAAAAAAAACTCGCATGCCCGGCGAGGACCAGCAGGATGGCCAGCGCGCGCCAGACGTCGAGGCCGAAGCGTCTCGTCTCACCCATCAGTCGCCGCCGCTACGGCTGGCATCGATGCGGTTCGACACGACTCGATGTGGTTTACGGAACGCGGATTGCATGCGGCGTACAGACTTGCGCGGTGGCGATGGAACGCGCATTGTAAATCGAACCCCGCGGCCGACGCAGGGCCGGTTCTTCGCCCGCCCCGCTGGTCGCGCCACGGTTTGCAGAGCGGAGGAATATGGTTATGCCTTTCGGCTGTCGCGAAGGGGCATTGCTCCGGTTCATACCGCTCTATACTCATCGCTTGCTCGCAAACAGGCCCCGCCATGATCTACAACAGCATCCTCGACACCATCGGCCGCACGCCCATCGTGCGCATCAACCGCCTGGCGCCTGCGGGCGTGGATATGTACGTCAAGGTCGAAGCGTTCAATCCCGGCGGTTCGGTCAAGGACCGCCTCGCCCTCGCGGTCATCCTCGATGCCGAGGCCAAGGGTACGCTCAAGCCGGGCCAGATGGTGGTCGAAGCGACCAGCGGCAACACCGGCGTCGCGCTGGCGATGGTGTGCGCGGCGAGAGGCTATCCGTTCGTTGCCTTCATGACCGAAACGTTCTCGGTCGAGCGTCGCAAGCTGATGCGCGCGTTCGGCGCGAAGGTGATCCTCACCTCCGCGGCGGAGCGCGGCACCGGCATGGTGCGCATCGCGCGCGAGTACGCCGAGAAGCATGGTGCCTTCCTCACGCGCCAGTTCGACAACGAGGCGAACCCGTCGTTCCACCGCAACACGACCGGCGCCGAGATCGTCCAGGATTTCGCCGGCAAACGCCTCGATTGGTTCGTCACCGGCTGGGGTACGGGCGGCACGGCCACGGGTGCAGGCGAAATCATCCGCCTCGCGCGCCCCGACACCAGGATCGTGCTGACCGAGCCGGCCACCGCCGCGCTTGTTTCGGGCAAGGAATGGAAGCCGCACAAAATCCAGGGCTGGACGCCGGACTTCGTGCCGGCGGTACTCAACAAGAACGTCGCGCACCAGATTCTTCCGGTCGACGAAGTCGTCGCGCGCGACACCGCGCGCGAACTGGCGAAGAAGGAAGGCATCTTCTGCGGCCTCTCCTCGGGCGGCACGTTCGCCGCCGCGCTCGAGGTCGCCAGGCAAGCCAAACAGGGCGACGTGATCCTCGCAATGCTGCCCGACACGGGCGAACGCTACCTGTCGACGTTCCTGTTCGAGGGCGTCAACGAGGGTTCGGACGAGGCGTGACCGGGGGCACTTCGACGCGCATTCGCCGGAGCCCGGCGCACGGCGGAGTTCAAACCGCCGCGCACTTCTTCACGGTATCCCAGGTGCGCGTGGTCACTTCGCCGCCGAACGTCTTCTCGATCAGACGCATGAACACCGGATTGCCCGGCTGCGGCACATAGGCGGTGAATATCTCGGCGCCGGCGATGCCGAGGATGCGCGCGCCATCGACCTCCGCGGGCAGCGCAACCATTGCCTTGGGCGGCTCACGCAGAAACGTGACCACGCGTTTCGCGCCCGCCGGTACACGGAACGCCTTGTACGGATCGGTTGCGACCAGCACGCGCAGCGCTTCGGTCGAACGCACGATCGTGTAGAACGCGCGATCGAGATCCCTCGTCATCGCGGCCTCAATCCGACGCGCAAGGGCCAGCTCCGTTCCGGCGCGCGCATCGAACGCGACGTTGCCGCTGGCAAGCACCGTCGTGACGTTGTCGAAGCCGGCCGCCTCGAAACAGCGCTTCAACTCGGCCATCTTCGCGTTCATCGGGCTGACGCCACGCAAGAAGGCTACATAACGCGTCACATCGTTTCTCCACAACCCCGGGCCGCCCGCATCGTCGTCATTCCATCTGACGCCGCCGCCAGCCACGTACCATGCCGTAGATGCTGATGGCCACCCACGCGGATTCGACGATGAAGGCCGACAGGTTGAACTCGTAAAGCAGCGACAGCACCACGGCCGCGGCGCCGATCGCGTTCATCGCCTGATATACGAAGCCCGTGCCGTGCAGCTTTCCGGCCTGCAGCAGCAGGAAGGCGGCCAGGGTTATGACCACACCGATCATTCCTACCCAGTCGTACCACGCCATGTTTCGTTGCCCACTCAGGATGCGCGCTGGCGCAGTGCTTCGAACAAGGCCACGCCGGTCGCAACCGACACGTTGAGGCTTTCCACGCCGCCGCGCATCGGAATCTTCGCCAGGAAGTCGCAGGCCTCGCCGGTGAGCCGGCGCATGCCCTCGCCCTCGCTGCCCATGACGATGGCAAGCGGACCCTTCAGGTCGAGCTTGTACAAATCCTGCGCCGATTCGCCGGCGAGACCGACCAGCCACACGCCGCTTTCCTTGAGCGCCTTCAGCGTGCGCGCGAGGTTGGTCACGGCGAAGAACGCGACACGATCGGCCGCGCCGCTGGACGCGCGTCGCACCGTCGGCGTGATGCCGGCCGCGCGGTCCTTCGGCACGACCACCGCGGTGACGCCGGCCGCCTCGGCACTGCGCAGGCAGGCGCCGAGATTGTGCGGATCGGTGACGCCGTCGAGCACGAGGATCAGCGTGTCCCTCGCCGCGTTCTCCACCAGTTCGTACAACTCCTTCTCGGTACGCGGCGGCGGTGCACGATAGCGCGCGACCGCGCCCTGATGGCGCGCGCCGCCGGTCATGCGGTCCAGCGCGTCGCGCGGGCGCGCGTGCGGCTTCAGGCCGAGTTCGCGCGCCTTCTCGGAGAGTTCCTTGACGCGCGCGTTCTGGCTGTCGGACTCGAAGTAGAGTTCAAGAATATTCTTCGGATCGTTGGTCAGTGCGGCATCAATGGAATGGATGCCAAACAGCAATTCGCCGCTCATTTGCGTTTCTTCCTGGCGGGTCTGGCCGCGTCGACTTGTGCCGGTTGCGCGGCGACCGGCTTCGCTTCCTGCTTCTGCACGAGGCGGAAGTCAATCTTGCGGTCCTCCATGCTCGCGCGCAGCACCTGGATGCGCACGGCATCGCCCAGGCGAAACTGCAAGCCGCGCCGCTCGCCGCTGAGCAGATGACGCACGGGGTCGAAGTGATAGTAGTCGTTCGGCAACTGGGTGATGTGGACCAGCCCCGACACCTGCGACTCGGTCAATTCGACGAACAGGCCGAACGAGGTGACGCCGGAGACGATGCCGTCGAATTCGCTGCCGACATGCTTCTCCATCCACGCGCATTTGTAGCGCTCGTCGACGTCGCGCTCGGCTTCGTCGGCGCGGCGTTCGTTGTGCGAGCAATGCGTTGCGAGCGAAGTCATGTCGTTGGCGCTGTAGGTATAGTCCTGAGCCTTGCCGCGCGACAGCGCGTAACGGATTGCGCGATGCACGAGCAAGTCGGGATAGCGCCGGATCGGCGAAGTGAAATGCGCATAATGCTCGAGCGCGAGACCGAAATGGCCGGAGTCCTGCGGGCTGTACACCGCAAGCGACTGCGAACGCAGCAGCACCGACTGGATCAGGCCAGCGTCGGGGCGCTTGCGGATTTCCTTGAGCAGGTTGGAGAAGTCTCCGGGCTGAACCTGCGCATGCGGCGGCATGCGCAGGCCGAATTCGAGAAGAAATTCCTGCAGGTCCTCGTATTTGGAATCTGGCGGCGGTGCGTGCACGCGAAACAACGCGGGAATCTTCGCCTTGTCGAGAAACTTCGCCGCCTCGACATTCGCCGCGATCATGCATTCCTCGATCAATTTGTGCGCATCGTTGCGCGGTTCGGCACCGAGCTGCACAACCTCGCCCGAGGCGGCGAGACGGAACTTCACTTCCACGCTTTCGAAATCGATCGCGCCGCGACGCTGCCGCGCCTTGGCGAGAATCGAGTAAAGCTGATGCAGCGTCTCCAGTTGCGGCAGCACGTCGGCGAGTTCCTGGCGCGCATCGGCATCGTTCTCGCCGAGCGCCTGCCAGACACGCGTGTAGGTGAGGCGCGCATGCGAGCGCATCACCGCCGGATAGAACTTCGTCTTCGACACCTCGCCCGAGTAGCTCACGTGCATGTCGCAGACCATGCACAGACGCTCGACCTTGGGGTTGAGCGAGCAGATGCCGTTCGACAACGTTTCCGGCAACATCGGCACGACGAAGCCGGGAAAATACACCGAGGTCGAACGCTTCACCGCTTCGTCATCGAGCGCGCTGCCGGGGCGCACGTAATGCGAAACGTCGGCGATCGCGACCACGAGGCGAAATCCGCCGGTCGCCTTCTCGGCGAACACCGCATCGTCGAAATCACGCGCGTCCTCGCCGTCGATCGTGACCAGCGGCAGTTTGCGCAGATCGACGCGACCTTTGATTTCCTCGCGCGTGACCTCCGGCTCGACCTGCGCCGCTTCGCGCAACGTCTGCTCGGGAAATTCCTGCGGCAGGCCATGCCCCGCGATCGCCATCTCGACGATGATCGAAGGCGTCAGCCGCTCGCCGAGCACGCTGACCACTTCGCCGATCGGGCCGCGCTGCGCGGTCGGCGGCTGGGTGATCTCGGCGACGACGATCTGGCCCGAGCGCGCGCCGCGATCCTTGCCGGGAGGAATCAGGATGTCCTGATGCATGCGCCGGTCGTCCGGCGCGACGACGACAACGCCATTGTCGACCACGATGCGCCCGACCAGGCGCGAGGCGCGGCGTTCCAGCACTTCGCAGATCGCGCCTTGCTTGCGCCCGCGCCGGTCGACGCCGACGATGCTGATCAACGCGCGGTCACCGTGCAGCACCTTGCGCATCTCCAACGGCGACAGATAGATGTCGTCGCCGCCCGCATCCGGACGCAGGAAGCCGAAGCCTTCGGCATTGGCGATGATCGCACCGGGGATCAGGTCGAGCTTGCTCGCCACGCCGTAGGCACCGCGGCGGTTCTGCAGCAACTGGCCGTCGCGCAGCATCGCGGCCAGGCGCTTGGTCAGCGCGTCGAAATCGCGCGGCTGCGAAAGCCCGAGGCCGCGCGCGAGGTTCTCCGCACTCAGCAACTGGCCGCTGTCGTTGAGGAAGGCGAGGATCGCCTCGCGACTCGGGATCGGAAATTCGTAGCGCTGCGCCTCGCGCTCTGCCTGCGGATCGGACGCGGACTTCTTCCTCGACGGCTTCGCTGCCGCGAATTTCCTTGCCGGGGGCATGCCCGGTTTCGCAGCGCGTACGGCAGGGCCGACCTCGTCTTTCGGCGGTCTCGCCGGTTTGCCGGCAGGCGCACCGGGAAACTCCGGCAGAAAACCGGGGCGTTTCGACGTCGGCTTTGCACCGCGGCCGGTAGACGACCCGGCATTGGCCACGTCGGGCAGCCAGCCCGGCAGCTTGGTGCTTGTCGTGCCGCGTTTGGACGCGGCGGGATTTTTCTTCTTCAAATGCAACCCTTGATTGACCACTGGGTAACTGCGCGCGGCCGCTGGCGCCCGGGCATCCTGACAGGTCCGGAATCGCCACCGCAAAGAGCAGCTCTC
The DNA here is from genome assembly GCF_057139185.1 of Rudaea sp. NCBI lineage: Bacteria > Pseudomonadati > Pseudomonadota > Gammaproteobacteria > Lysobacterales > Rhodanobacteraceae > Rudaea > Rudaea sp. The sequence goes on from NZ_DBNHDN010000026.1 coordinate 137,789, forward strand.
GCTATTGTACGCGGCGTCGAGTCGCGCACAGGGTCGATACGAACGCTGCGTGCCGGCCCAACACCCATCGCCGGGACAACAACAATTGACAGTCGCGGCGCGCGGCGGTATCTTGCGCGGCTCTCGCGAGCGGGAACCGGCGAGCGCACCTTGCCCAGGTGGCGGAATTGGTAGACGCACTAGTTTCAGGTACTAGCGGGTAAAACCGTGAAGGTTCGAGTCCTTTCCTGGGCACCACTTGCAGAGTCAAACGACTCCCATCTTCACCACGAAGATACCCGAGAACCCCGCCCCGATGCGGGGTTTTCTGTTTTTCGCAGGTTGCGGCGCCGCAGACGCGCGCACGACTGTCGAAATCGCCCGAGGCGGCTCGATGCCGCGCCCGACGTGCGCGGCATCGAGCGCAATGGCGACCGCCAACCAAATCTGCGCATCAAACGTCGTGGCGTGCCCTGCGCAGTCAGACGAGGAGAAACCCGGGGCAACGGCGTCTAGCCGCGGTGCACTCGCCCGGGTATGTTGATGCCAAACGTCCACTTCCACGCGTCGCCGTCCTTGACGTAGAACGACGAGCTCCAGATCGGTCCGATTTTCTGGCCGAAACAGGTACCGTCGGCCTGCGCTTTGAAGGTAATGAAGCCGACCGTCGGCGAAAGCATCCTGCCCGCCGCATCGGTGAACGCGATATGGCTGACATCGCATCCGGCTGCCGACCCTGACCAGGCTTTCAATCCTTCGGCCTTGGTCGGGAAATAGGTACCGAAAATATCGACGAACGAAATTTCCCTGGCCATCTCCGCAGCCATCTTCTCGGCGTCGTGCAACCTCCAGGCCTCCCAGAGTCTCTTCTCGACCGCGAGCATGGCGTTGGTGCGGGCGTCGCGTTCGGTCAGATCGGTGTCATTGGCCTCCGCTTTTATCGTTCCCGCTGAGGATGCGGGCGCCGCTTTCGGATCGACGATGGTATCGCCGGCATGGAAAGCCCCCTTCCAGCGAGCACCATCGCGCACGTATACACTCGCCGCCCGACTGTCCGCAGGCACTTTCTGACCGGCGCACGAACCGTCGACGCTGGCCACGTAGGTGATCAGCGCCACCCCCTTGCCGAGCAGCCTTGCCTGCCCGTTGGACAGCCCGAAGCTCTTGATCTCGCAATCGGCGCCCGTGTACTCCTTTTTCGCTGCCGCCTTGTCGAGCCTGCCCACCGCTCCCCAGCCGGCAAACCCGTCGGCGAGAAAAGTATCCCAGAACTTCGCATTCCTGGTCTTCCAGGCGTCGTAAGCGCTTCTGTCGAGCGCGATCAGGGTAGCGTCAAGCGAGCCGGCGCTCGCTGTCCCTTGCGCTGGTGCGGCTGCGGTATCGGCGAACGTGTCCCCGGCGTGCAGCGAGAGGGCAAGCAGGATCGCCGATGGCAAAACGACAGCTTGGCGCACGCTCATGAATCGTCTCCTGTTGGTCAAGCGCAATTCAAGCTCAAGCCTCAAGTCTCTGGCGACGAATCGCATCATGGGCGCAGCATACTCGCGTGTGCCCCGGTCCGAAAGCGCGCCAAGCGCTGCCGAAGGGTTGCCGACACGGATCGAACGTCTTCGTGGCGTGCTGCGCCGAATGCTGCGGATCCCGTCGATCAAGCGCTCACGGACGTTGCAAGGAGGGTCGACTGGCCAAGCTCATCCGTTTTTGGGGATGCACGCAGCGAATTCAGCGCATCGCCGGCGCCCGAAGTACACGGCATGTCCAACGCATCTGTCGTTGGCGTGCGAGGTTTTTCGCAACTGGAAGCCACAAGCATCCGCAAACCAGTCCGCATCCGGCAAACTCGTTTCGCGGTCGATGACGTCGCGCTATCTGAAATCCCTGGAATGCGCCGCGAGTCCGGCGAGCAGCGAGCTGAGATCCCGCAGGTTCTCGGCGATCAGGTGCTGCACGCCTTCGACCGATTCGAGCAGGCCGTCGACGAGCAGCAGGCGCGACTCGAGGAACGCACGGCGCTGGCGTTCGGCCAGCGCGAGACGAACGATGACGTTGATCTGCCCGTCCTCGTCCTCGAGCGTGACGAAGGTGAGTCCGCTCGCGGTCTGCGGGCGTTGGCGGCCGATCACGAGGCCGGCTGCGCGCACGGGCCGGGTTCCCGTGATTTCGCGCAATTCGGCCGAACGACGGCAGCGCTGCGCGCGCAGTTGCCTGCGCACGAGAGCGACGGGATGCGGCCCCAGGGTCAGGCCCGTGCTCGCGTAATCGGCGAGAACGGATGCATCGATGCCGGGCGGTGGCAGCACGACTCGCGCTTCGGCCGGACTGTCGCGACCGAACAGCGGCAGGTTCGCCTCGACGCCGGCGATCGCCCAGCGCGCGCGATGCCGGTGGCCGGCAAGACCGCGCAAGGCGTCGGCCTGCGCGAGCAGACCCTGCGCGCGCCGATCAAGCTGCGCGCGCGCGCACAGGTCGACGATCGAAGTGAACGCTGCCTGCCTGCGCACGGTTTCGATGCGCCGGGCCGCGTCTTCGCCGAACCCGCGCACCTCGCGCAAGCCCAGGCGCAATGCCGGCTGCGCACGCACCGCTTCCGCCGCGCGCGGCGTGTCGAAGGATTCCAGCGAGGAATCCCATCCGCTGCAGCGCACGTCCACCGGCAGCACCCGCACGCCGTGGCGGCGCAGGTCCTGCACGATCTGGCTCGCCGAATAGAAGCCCATCGGCTGGGAATTCAACAGCGCGCAGGCGAATGCGGCGGGCTCGTGGCATTTGAGCCAGCTCGAATCGTAGGCGATCTTGGCGAAACTCGTCGCGTGCGATTCGGGAAAGCCGTAGTCGCCGAAGCCTTTCATCTGCTCGAATATGCGTTCGGCGAAATCGTGCGGATAACCCCTACTCGCCATGCCGCCGAGCAAACGTTCGCGCAGGTGTTCCAATCCGCCGCGGCGCTTCCACGCGGCCATCGAACGTCGCAGCTCGTCCGCCTCACCCGGGGTGAAGCCGGCAGCGACGACGGCTATCTGCATGACCTGTTCCTGGAACAGCGGCACGCCGAGCGTGCGTTCCAGCACGCCGCGGATCTCGGGCGACGGATAACTCACCGCTTCCTTGCCCTGTCGCCGGCGCAGGTACGGATGAACCATGTCGCCCTGAATCGGCCCGGGCCGCACGATCGCGACCTCGATGACCAGGTCGTAGAACTCCTTCGGCCTCAATCGCGGCAGCATCGCCATCTGCGCACGCGACTCGATCTGGAACACGCCGACCGTGTCGGCGCGCTGGATCATCGCGTAGGTGGCGGCGTCTTCCTTCGGAATCGTGGCCATCGTCAGATCGCGGCCACGATGCGCACGCAGCAGATCGAGGCATTTGCGGATGCAGGTCAACATGCCCAGCGCGAGACAGTCGACCTTGAGCAGGCCCATCGTGTCGAGGTCGTCCTTGTCCCACTGGATGATCGTGCGCCCGGCCATTGCCGCGTTCTCGACCGGCACGAGCGTGTGCAAAGGCGCATCGCAGATGACGAAGCCGCCGACATGCTGGGAAAGGTGGCGCGGAAATCCGTGCAGTTCGCGCGCAAGCACGAGCGCTCGCCGCAGCATCGGCGCGGCCGGGTCGAAGCCAGCCTCGGCCAGGTGTGCGGCCATGGTCTCCCCGTCGTCGTGTACCGAGATCGAGCGGCTCAGTTGGGCGACCTGATCGGCGGAGAATCCGAGCGCGCGGGCGACGTCGCGCAGTGCGCTCCGGGTCCGGTAGCTGATCACCGTTGCCGCCAGCGCTGCGCGGTCGCGGCCGTACTTGGCGTAGATGTATTGAATGACCTCCTCGCGCCGTTCATGCTCGAAGTCGACGTCGATATCGGGCGGCTCGCCGCGTTCCTCCGACAAAAAACGGCCGAAAACCAGCTTCGAGCGCTGCGGATCGACCGCGGTGATGCCGAGGCAAAAGCACACCGCGGAATTGGCCGCCGATCCACGCCCCTGGCAGAGAATTCCTTTGCCGCGCGCAAAGTTCACGATGTCGCTGACAGTGAGAAAGTACGACTCGTATCCGAGCTTGGCGATCAACGCGAGTTCCATCTCGATCTGCGCGCGCGCGGCGGCGCCTTCGCCTTCGGGCCAGCGCCAGCGGATGCCCTGTTCGACCAGATCCCGCAGCCAGGTTGTCGGCGTATGCCCGCGCGGCACGATCTCGCCCGGATACGCATACTTCAAATCGCGCTTCAGGTCGAACGTGCAGCGCGCCGCGATGCGCAGTGTTTCCGCGAGCAGCTCGCGTGGATAAAGTTCGGCCAGCGCCTCGCGCCGGCGCAGGTGGCGTTCGCCGTTCGCGAACAGGTGGCCGCTGCCGGCGCGCAGCGTCGTGTGGTGGCGGATCGCGGTCAGCATGTCCTGCAACGCACGCCGGCGGCGCACGTGCATGTGCACGTCGCCCGCGGCGACGGCGGGCAATTCGTGACGGGCGGCAAAGTCGAGCAGCTGGCGCAGGCGCGCGGCGTCGTCCGCGCCACAATGCAGTTCGACCGCCAGCCAGGCACGTTGTGGAAAATGCCGTTTTATCCACTCTGCATCATCCGGTGCCGGGGTTTCGCCGGGAATCCACAGGGCGAGCAGGCCATGCGCATGCGCGGCGACATCCGCACGGCGCAACGCATATCCGCCCTTCTTCGCCTCGCGCCGCCCCCGCGTGATCAGCGCGCAGAGCGACTGGTAGGCGGCGAAATTCGGCGCAAGCAGGACGAGCTTGAGGCCATCGTCGAGATGGATCTCGCTGCCGACGATCAGTGCGACTCCGGTTTCGCGCGACGCTTCCAGCGCGCGCACGATGCCGGCGAGACTGCATTCGTCGCTGATCGCGAGCGCGCGGTAGCCGAGCTTAGCCGCGCGCTCGAACAGTTCCAGCGCGGTCGAGGCGCCGCGTTGGAACGAGAAATTCGACAGGCAATGCAGCTCGGCGTATTCGGGCGCGGTATTCATGCCGGCGGAATCTCACGCGAACCATCCGTGCAGCAGCCACGGCGCTTCGCCGCCGATGCCGCGAAATGCCCAGGCGCGCTGGCCTTGCTGCGTTTCGATCACGTAGTAGTCGCGGCGCAGGTCACCTCCGTCCCACCAACCCGCTTCGATGCGCTCGGGGCCGGCGAGGATGCGCTTCGGCTCACCGCGCAACGGCAGCGGTCGGCGCAGCAGCCAGCCCGGGCGTGGTCCGGGCCGGCGCACGGGGGCTGCGGCTGGCGCGATTGAGCGTTTGCGCCAGGCATGTTCGGGACGCGGATCGTCGGCCACCGCGAGCGCGTACACCGCATCGGCGCCGAGCCGGTTGTGCAGCCGGTCGGCCAGTTGCGGCCAGTCCAATTGCGCGCCGCGCGCTTCGTCGAACAGGTCGCGCGCCAGCGGTACGAACGGCGGCAGGTTCTCGGCCTGCACGCCGAGCGCGCGCACCGGCGCGGGAACCGGGCTTGCCTGCAGGCGCAGCAGGCAAAGTTCGAAGATCGTGCGCGCGTCGCGCTGCGGCGACTGCAGGCCGATCGCCAGCCGCGTCGGCGCGCGCTGCCTGAACTGCAGCGGGTCGTGTTCGAGCACGATCGCGAGTTGTTGCACGCCGCCGTCACGGCTGGTCAGGAAGGCGCAAAGATCGCCGACCAGACGATGCAGCGGAAAACGCAACGTTTCGCTCGACTCGATCTCGTGATCGAATTCCATGCGTGCGTGGAAACGGTCGGGCGGGCGATACAGCGGCAACGGATCCGGCGCCGCGCCGCGCAGGCGGTCGAGATGCTCGGCAAGCGCGGCGCCGAAACGGCGGATCAAGCCGGCGCGCGGCAATGCGTAGACTTCGCGCAGGCGCGAGAGGCCCATGCCGCGCAGCGCCTCGACCACGAGCGGGTCGAGGCGTGCATGCCCGATCGGCAATGCATCCAGTGCCTGGCGCAGCGTTGCCGCGTTGCCGACGAGCGCACCATCCTGCGCGCGTGCGAGCGCGAGCGCGCCAAGCGCGGTCGGCGCAACGGCGAGCCGATGCGTGATGCCGAGAGCGTTCAGCTCCTCGCGCCAGCGCCGCTCCAGCCGCGGCCACGGGCCGAACAGCGAAAAACTGCCGCCGACCTCGATCAGGATCGCATCGTCCTCGCGCAAGCTCACCTGCGAGCTGTAACCGTAGGCCCAGCCGGCGAGCAGTTCGCGCAGCCGGCATTCCTGCGCGGGATCGCGTACTGCGGTTTTCAGTGCTGGAAACAGCGCCTGCGCCGCGGCCAGAGTCTGCCCGCGGCGCACGCCGGCTTCACGCACGCGCGGCATCGCATCGACGATCAGCGGACATGCCTGGTCGCGCGAGACCAACGCGAGCTGCTGCATGCGCGCATCCGCATCCGGCACGCTGCGCGCGAGCGCATCGAGTCCGAGACGTGGCAACAGCAAGGCCGCCCAAAGCATCGGTATCCCCTACCCGGCCTGCCGCAACGGGATCGAACGCGCGGGCGGATTGGCGCCACGACATTTGAGGATGCGCAGATGCGTGCCCTCGCCCGCCTGCAGGCGGATGCGCGTCGGTGCAGGCGAAGGGTTCGCCGCAGCACGCGCGGGACGGAAGGCAAAGCCGAGCGCGTTGCCGAATTCGGCCGCGACCTGCAGGCGGCGCAGCGTGCGATCCGTCGCCTGGCGCGGCCAGCACAGCACCGCCGCGCAGACGCCCGAGCGCAGGCATTGTTCGGCGGCCCACGACGCCTGGGCATCCGCGCTCGCCTCCACGCAATGCAGGTAGCCAAGGTCGATGCCGCTGACGAACAAGGCTGGCGCATACGGCAGGTAGGGCGGCGCGACGAGAACGACGTGGCGCTTTTGCCCGGTCAGTCGTGCCAGCGCCGGCAGGACGAGCGCAAGCTCGCCGGTGCCATCCGCGTCGAACAGGATCTCGGTCATAGCGCCCTGGGTCCAGCCGCGATGCGGCAGGATTGCATCGAGCGCGGCATGTCCGGATGGCACGCACGCGACCTCGTGCTCGTTCGCCGCGCCACGCCAGACGCGCGGATCACGCAGCACCGCATCGATCGCGGAATCGGGGATGGCGGCCAGGACGCTCATGCGCAATGTCTACGGCAGGCGGATCACGCCGACGTAAAGGCCTTCGATCGCGAAGTCATCTGCCTGCGGATCGACCTCGATCGGCGCAAAGTCGGGATTGGCCGGCAGCAGCGTGATGCGCGAGCGCGTGCGCCGGAATTCCTTGACGGTGATCTCGCCGTCGATGCGCGCGATGACGATCTGGCCGTTGCGTGCCTCGGGCGTGCGATGCACCGCGATCAGGTCGCGATCGAGGATGCCGGCGTCGCGCATGCTCATGCCCTCGACGCGCAGGAGGAAATCCGGACGCGGACGGAACAGGTGGCGATCGATCGCGATCTCGCGTTCGACCTGCGCATCGGCACCGATGGGTTGGCCGGCGGCGACGCGGCCGATCAGAGGAAGGTTCAGGAATGGCGGAGCGAACGCGTCGTTGGCGGCAGCGGAAAGGCGCATCCGCTTTCCGGCCGCGCATTCGTCGAGATAGAAGCGGACGGCGGCGAGGCGGCTTTGCGGAACGCGAACCGGAGTCGTCGGCTCGCCGTAGCGGTTCGAACCGGGCTTGCGCCCGGCGCCGGGCCGGGCTCCGCCATGGGATGGAAGCTGCTTCATCGCAATTCTTGATTTCCGAACGAAAATCAAGAATACCACATTTCGTCGCAGCGTCTGCGACGCGCCGGATCGGCCGGGCCTTTCCGCCGGCCTGCCCTTTGCACGAAGTCATGCCGCAGGGCGCGCGTCGCACGCCCGCCCTCCAGCGGCGCGGCAAGGCAGCAACCGTGCTCAGCGCTTCTCGTTCGACACGCCGTGCGGCACGTGTCCCGTGGCGACATGGCGGCGCGCGGACTCGACGTTGTGCGCGGAGTCGTCAAAGAAAATGTCGGCGCCGAAGGTTTCCAGGAACGGCCCCTTGTCGCGGCCGCCGAGGAACAGTGCCTCGTCGAGACGCACGCCCCAGTGGCGCAGGGTCAGGATCACGCGCTTGTGCGCGGGCGCGGAACGCGCGGTGACAAGCGCGGTGCGGATCGGCGAGTTCTCCTCGGGGAACGCCTCCTGCAAACGATGCAGTGCGGCGAGGAAACCGCGGAAAGGCCCGCCGGACAGGGGCTGGTCGACACGCTCTACCTCGTGCCGATGGAATGCCTCGATACCGTGCTCCTGCGATACGCGCTCACCCTCGTCGCCGAAGATGACCGCATCGCCGTCGAAGGCGATGCGCAACTGATCCGAGGATGCGGCCGGCGCCTTCGACGGCAGGATCGTTGCGGCAGCAATGCCGGCATCGAGCGAACTTTTCACGCTTTCCGGGTTGGCCGACAGGAACAATTGCGCACCGAACGAACGCACATAAGGCCATACCGCCGCGCCCGAGGTGAACGCGGCACGCGCGATGTCGAGGCCGTAATGCTCGATCGAATTGAAGATGCGCAGACCCGTGTCGGTCGAGTTGCGCGAAAGCAGGATGACTTCGACGCGCGGCGGTTCGGGTTTCGGCGGGTTCAGCCTGAGCAGTTTCTGCACAAGCGGAAAAGCGATGCCGGGCACCAGCGCGTCGTTCTCGCGTTCGCGCTGGAACCTATGAAACGCCTCGAGGCCCGCCTGCTCGAACAACGCGTGGCTTTCGGCCATGTCGAACAGCGCGCGCGAAGTGATCGCGACGATCAGACGGTCGGCGGCTTCGTTTTCGGGCATGGGTGGCATGTTACCCCATGCCAGGAGCCGACCGATCGTTGGCAGATCCGCACCTGAGCACGGCGGGAAAAGTAAAGTTTTGTTCCAGTTTCTCCCCAAGTGTATTTTTTTGTAACTGTCGCGTATCCTGCGCGACGGGCGGAATCCAGAAACGTCTGCAGCGCACGCTGCCGGCCCCGGCCGCCCGGGGTGCCGGTGTCGCGTGTGCATCGTATCTACCGATGACCATCGAATTCGAAGCGCCCGTCCTGCCTTCCGCATCGGCCTGGCCGACACTGCGCCTGATCGATCCGCCGCGCTCGCAGGAGCGCGCCTCGCTGCTCGAATTCGCCCGCCGCACCTATGCCGGCAAGCGCAAGCCCCTGCTCAAGCGCGCGCGCTTCCTGCTGCGTGCGCTGGCCCGGTACCGTCTGCACGACGCCTGGCTGCGCCTGCTCGAGGCGCCCGCTTTGCGGCCGATGCTCGCGCGCCAGCCGCTGCTCGCGGCGAAAATCCAGCATCGCTACGCGCTCGACGGCTGCGACACGGCCGCCCGCCTCGGCCTCGCCAGCGGACATTTCGATGCGTTCCTGCGTCGCGTTCCGCGCCCGCTCGTCGCAGCGATCTATTCGCCGGCGGGTTTGCGCCTGGCCGCGATCGAAACTCCGCCCGGCCGCTACGAACTGCGCCTGCTGCACTTGCCGCACTGTTGGCAGGAAGGCGAAATCTCGATCGGCCTGTTCGAGGATTCCGCGCCGATCGCGTCGACCACCTTCATTCTTGGCGACGCCGCCGAATTTTCCCCTTCCCTGCGCGCGCACCAGCGCGCGTTGCTGATCGGCGGCATCCAGGGGCTGCACGGCGACGACGGCCAGGATGCCTTCCGCCGGGCGACCAAGGCGATGCTAGGCCTGCGGCCATTCTCGCTGCTCGTGCACGCCGCGCGCGCCGTCGCGGGCAGCGTCGGTGCCACGCGCCTGCTCGCGGTCGCCGATGCCGGCCACGCGCTGCGCTACAAACGCGGCAAGGGCCGCATCCGCCTCAGCTACGATGCGATCTGGCGCGACCACGGCGCGGGGGCGCTCGACGCACGCGTGTTCGAGCTCGGCCTCGCCACGGCGCACCGGGACCTCGCCGACATCCCGAGCCAGAAACGCGCGCAATACCGGCGTCGCTACGCGCTGATGGATTCGGTCGACGCGGAAATCCGCGGCGCACTCGCCGCCGCCTGAAGCGCAGTCGCGCCGCCTTCAATACGCAAACTGTTCGTTGAGGATGCGGTCTTCGAGGTTGTGTTCCGGATCGAACAGGAGCTGCACGGTACGGTCGCGCGATTCGCGCACCGTCACCTCGACCACGTCGCGTACTTCGTTCGAATCGGCGGTCGCGCTGACCGGGCGCTTGTACGGGTCGAGCACCTCGAGCTTGACCTCGGTGCCCGCGCGCAGGATCGCGCCACGCCAGCGCCGCGGACGGAACGGGCTGATCGGGGTCAGCGCGAGCACGTCGGCGCCGAGCGGCAGGATCGGACCGTGCGCGGACAGGTTGTAGGCGGTCGAGCCGGCCGTGGTCGAGACGAGCACGCCGTCGCACATCAGCTCGTCGATCTTGACCGTGCCGTTGAGCGAGACGCGGATGTGCGCGGCCTGCTTGGTCTGGCGCAACAGCGAAACCTCGTTGAACGCGAGTGAAGTCGTGCTGCCACCGGATTCTCCGACCGCCTCCATCACCAGCGGCTTGAGCACGGTCGCCTGCGCGCGCTCGAGGCGCTCGCCCAGGCAGTCGATGCGAAACTGGTTCATCAGGAACCCGACCGTGCCGAGCTTCATCCCGTACACCGGCTTGTTCAATGCGAGATGACGGTGCAGCGTGCGCAGCATGAAGCCGTCGCCGCCGAGTGCGACGATCACGTCGGCCTCTTCGTACGGCACTTCCGCGTACCGCGCGCGTATCTGCGCGAGCGCATCCTGCGCTTCTTCGGTGCGGCTGGCGACGAAGGCGATGGCGGATCGGGTCACGGCGGCTCCACGCAAGGGTCGCGCCGATTCTAACCGCGAACTCGACGCCCGACGTCATTTTCGACAGACGACCACGCCGATTTCCTTGAGTCGCTCGCACTGCGCCGGAGCGAACCGAAACCTCGCCTGGCTCAGTGGCAGCTAAGTTTGCCTGCGTAATCTCTCCTTCGTGCAAATCCCTGCACGCTCGGAGAAACGTCATGTACCTCAACACCAAGTCTTTCCTCCTGGCGATCGCCATTGCGGCAACCGGCGCAGTCGCCCACGCCGACAAGAGCGGCGCGGAGAACGACGCCCCAGCGATTGCCACGGCCAAGATTCCGCTCACTCAGGCCGTCACCGTTGCCGAACAGTACGCCAACGGCAAAGCGTCGCGCGCCGAGTACGAAAACTCGAAGCAGGGTTGGGTCTACGACGTCGAGGTAGTCAGCGCAGCCAGGGTCGTCGATGTCCGGGTCGATGCCGACAAGGGCACGGTCGTCTCGTCCGCAGTGGACAAGGTGGATCGCGATGACGATCACGACGAGCAGGACTGACCGGTCGCCATCGATACGTCCGGATCGCCCAACGGACGCGATCCGGATTGAAGACCTTCCAATGGCTGACGATCATGTTCTCCCGGGCCTTGGGTACAGCATTCGGCGATTGGCCGGCCGATGCGACGGGCCCGGGCTACACTGGTGCGGTCATCGTGCTCAGCGAGCTGCTCGCCCCTGGCCGTGGCGATCTACCGCGGGATCGGCGTATCCCGCAGTTGCTGCTCTGGACGGCGTTCATCCTGGCCCGTCCACTGCGTGCCGTGGTCGGCGATTTTCTGGACAAGTCGCTGAGCGCGGGCGGTCTGGCGCTGAGCCGCCATTCGGCATCGATCGCACTGCCGACCTGCATGCCGATCGCGATCCTGCTGTTCCGGCAGCGGGCTGCCAGGGCGATACATTGAACGGCGAGGGAAAGGAGGAGGAATGCGGGTATTGCTGGTCGAAGACGACCCCATGATCGGTGAAGCCGTCCACGGCGCATTGAAGGATGCGTCCTATGCCGCCGACTGGGTAAAAGACGGGCCGAAAGCGCTTACGACGCTCGATTGCCAGCATTATGATCTGGTACTGCTGGATCTGGGCCTGCCCGGCAAGGATGGATTGGAGGTGCTGACCGCCATCCGCGCCAAGGACAACCCGGTTCCCCTGCTCATCCTTACCGCGCGCGATGGCCTGGATGATCGTCTGCGCGGCCTCGACGGCGGGGCCGACGACTACGTGTCCAAGCCCTTCCAGATGGCCGAGCTGCTCGCCCGGATGCGCGCCGTTCTGCGGCGCAAGGGCGGCACGGCTGCGCCCGCGTTCAGCAATGGCGTGGTGTCGCTCGATCCGGCCACCAAGGAGGCCTGCGTCGGCGGCGGTCCCCCGCGGCAACTGTCCCAGCGCGAGTTCGCGTTGCTGCACGCCTTGCTGGTGCGGCCCGGGGCCATTCTCTCGCGCTCCGAGCTGGAGGACCGCATCTACGGCTGGGGACAGGAGGTCGAGAGCAACGCCGTCGAATTTCTGATTCATGCGCTGCGACGCAAGCTGGGCGGCGAGGTCATCAAGAACGTCAGGGGGGTCGGATGGATGGTCGCAAAAGGCGCTTGAACGATTCGGTTCAGCTCAAGCTGTCCTTCGCCCTGTCGCTGGCCATCTTCGTGGTGGCCATCGTGGCGGGCGTCTTCTCGTTCCTGTCGGCTTTCAATGAAGCGCATGAATTGCAGGACGATGTGCTGCGCCAGGTCGCGCAGCTCATGAATAGTCGGCTTCTGTCGCCGACCTTGCCGACCACCGATGCCCGACTCGCGGATGCCGATGAAGAGTCGCGCGTGATCGTCCAGCGTTTGGGCGAGGCCGATCCGTCTGCGACGAGCGTGGATGCCGGCGGTACTCTTTCCCTGCCGACAACCCTGGCGGATGGGCTGCAAACGCTGGATGTCGGCGGCGAGAACTTCCGCGTACTGGTCAAGACCACGGCCGCGGGTGAACGCATTGCGGTGGCTCAGGAATCCGAGTTTCGCAACGAAATCGCCCACGACGGTGCGCTGCGCACCGTGATGCCTTTCCTGATTCTGGTGCCGGTGCTGCTGCTGATCGTCGCCAACCTGGTGCGCAAGATGTTCCGCCCGATTGCCGCGCTCTCCCGGGCAATCGACCAGCGTGCCGAGCAGGAACTGCATCCGGTCGACGATCGCCACTTCCCGGTCGAGGTACGGCCCTTCGCCGTGGCGATCAATCGTTTGCTGGCCCGCGTGGGTCAGTCCATGGAGTCCCAGCGCCGTTTTGTGGCGGATGCGGCACACGAGCTGCGCTCGCCGCTGACCGCCCTTTCGCTGCAGGCCGAACGGCTGGCGGAAGCGGAGATGTCCGGCCTGGCACGCGAGCGGCTGACAGTGCTGCGCCGAGGAATCGAGCGCGACCGGAGCCTGCTGGATCAACTGCTGACCTTGGCCAGGGTGCGGTCGGCTGCCGACTTGCCGCAGTCGCCCGTGTCCGTCCAGCGCATCTACCGCCGCGTGTTGGAGGACCTCATGCCGCTGGCCGGGGCCAAGCACATCGACATCGGCGTCGAAGGCACCGAAGACGCCAAAGTACGGGTCAGCGAGTTTGACATGATCGCCGTGGTCAAGAACCTGGTCGACAACGCGATTCGCTACACTCCCGAGGGAGGGCGCGTCGACCTTTCCGTGAGGGTGTCGGAAGGCAGCGTCGAACTGTGCATTCGGGACAATGGACCCGGCATCCCGTTGGCCGAACGCGAGCGGGTTTTCGACCCGTTCTACCGCGCCCTGGGTAGCGAGCAGATTGGTTCGGGCCTGGGGCTCTCCATCGTGCAAACCATTGCGCATCGCATCGGCGCGGAAATCCGCCTGGATTTCACCGACGAATCCCGGCAAACCGGGCTGAGCGCCGTCGTCATCGTCCCCACTAGGTAACGGCTTGAGAAGCGAGGAGAGGGGCGAAATGCTTACTGTGGCCGGGGTTTTCCGGGCCTGTTCATCCGCTGTCCACGCAACGCTGACGGCCATTCTCGCCAAAATGAACATTCACGGGACCGATTCCAGCGCGGCCGCCTCGCCCCGAACGGACATCTGCACATTCTGCACGATCCAAGCGACAATAGGCGATGACTCGAGGGGCAATCCACGCGGCCATGACCATTTTTTCATGTTGCTGATGCGCTTTCCGACACCTCTGCGCGAGGGTGTACGGGCTGGCCTGCGTGCGCTCGCGTTCGCCGCGACTTGCGCAACGAGCGCATGCTCGTGGCACACGGCCATTCCCGATCTGCCCAAAGACACGCCTGCCGACTGGCAGGCGCGCAACGCTGCGGCGGGCGGCTTCGCCCCCGATCTCGACCATTGGTGGCGCGCCTTCGACGACCCGGTGCTCGACGGCCTGATCGAACGCGCGCTGCACGACAACCTCAACATCCGCATCGCCGGCGAGCGCCTGCAGGCCGCACGCGCGATCCGCCACGCCCACCGCGGCATGTTCTGGCCGAACCTCAATTTTCGCACCTTCATCGAGACCGCGCCGAATGCAAGCACTGGTTATCTCGAAATCGGCCTCGATTCGACCTGGGAGTTTGGCTTCTTCGGCCGCGCCACCGGCAACAAGCGCATCAACCTCGCCGACGAGAATCTTGCGATCATCGATGACGCAGCGGTGCGCGTATCCGTCATCGCCGAAGTGGCGCGCAACTATGTCGAGTTGCGCGCCGCTCAGGCGCGCGCGCGCGCCCTCGACGAAGTGGTCGCGGTGCGTCACCGGCAGGCCGCGCTCGCGCAGACACGCCTCGCCACCCGCATGGGCACGCAGCTCGAACTGGACCGGGCCCGGGCCGAATCGCTGCAGGCGGAGAACGAAGCGGCTGAACCGGCACTGACCGCGGCGCAAACCCGTCAAGCCCTCGCCGTTCTGCTCGGTACGACCACTCCTGATCCTGCCCTGCTCAGCGCATCGAAGCAGCCGGTGCTGCCCGCGATCGACTTCCGCAGCGCGCCCGCCGATCTCCTGCGTACCCGCGCCGACATCCGTCGCGCCGAACAGAATGTCGTGCGCGCGGCGGGCGAGCTGGGCATCGCACGCTCCGACCTGTTCCCCAAGTTCGGCCTCTACACCACCCTCATTTCCTCCACTGCGCTGACCTCCACCCATCTCAATGACGACTTCGTGTTCATCGCTGGACCGACGATTTCCCTGCCGATCCTCGACTGGGGTGCGCGCCGCCAGGTCATCAATGCGCGCGAACGCGCGCTGCAGGCTTCGCTGCTCGCGTATCGCCAGGCGGTGATCGAGGGCGTGGGCGAGGCGCAGACCGCGCTTGTCCAGTTCGATGCGAAAAGCGTACTCGCGGGCAACGAACAGAAGGCTTTGGACCTGAGCGAACGTGGCGCGAAATCCGCGCAGACGATGCAGCGTATCGGCCTCGGCGACGGCCTGGAGACCGCCACCGCCGATCTCGCCGCGGCGCAGGCACGCCTTGCGCGCAACCTCGCCACGCGCGACCGCGCGCTCGCCTACATCGCGTTGTACAAGGCCTTCGGCGGCACGATTCCGCCGCTCGCGAAAGACGCGAAGAACGAAGGCCTGCCGTAGTGGTCGCCCTCGCGCGCAAGACCCTGATCTACGAGTGGCGCAAGTTCCTGCCGGCCGCGCTCGCGGTCGCGTTCTCGGGCCTGCTGCTGCTGATGATGACCGCGCTGATGTTCGGCATCTTCTCCAGCGCCGGGGTCTACGTAAGCCGCTCGGGTGGCGACATCTGGGCCGGCTATCCGGGCACGCAGACCGTGGAACTCGGCCGCCCCGTGCCGCGCGACACCGAAATGTGGTTACGCATGGACCCGGCCGTGGTCCAGGTCGAGCCGTTCCAGTGGCTGGACGGCGACTGGCGCGGCCCGGCCGAGCGCGGCAGCGTATCGGTATTCATCTCCGGCATCGACCCCGCGCCGAACGGGCTGATGTTCTCGCATGTGCTCGACGTTGCCGAACGCGCGCTGCTCAACGAACCCGGCGCGGTGATAGTCGACGCGGCCGACCTGCCCAAGCTCGGCCTCGACATCGGCAGCACCGCGTTCCTCAACGGCCACCGGGTCAAGATCGTCGCCGCGGCGAACGGCCTGCGCACGCTCGGCGGCGTCAATATCGTCACCTCGATCGCCACCGCGCGCACCCTGGTCGCCGATGCTGCCGAGCGCGACAAGGTCGCCTACTACGTCGCGCGTCTCGCCGCGGGCGCGAACCCGGACGTGGTGCGCGACCGGCTCACGCCCGTTGCCGCCGCCCACCGTTTTGCAGTGTGGACCCACGACGAATTCGCGCGCAACGCGGCAACCTACTGGATGTTCGAAACCGGTGCCGGACTCGGCTTCATCTTCCTTTCGTTCGTGGTCTTCCTCGTCGGCGTGGTCATCACCAGCCAGACGCTGTTCGCCGCGGTCGCAAGCTCGGTGCGCGAGTACGCCATGCTCAACGCGCTCGGCGCGGGCATCGGCGCGCTGCGCCGCGTGATCCTCGAGCAGGCGTTCTGGGTCGGCACCATCGGCGTCGTCGTCGGCAGCGCGGTGAGCGTCTCGCTGGCCCTGCTCGCCCACGGACAGGACGTGCCGATCGCGTTCAACTATCTGGCCGCGATCGCCTGCGCCACGCTGGTCATGGCGATCGCGCTGATTTCCGGCTTTCTCGCGGTCGGTGCGATCAATCACCTTGAACCGGCGAACCTGCTGCGCTGATCATGACCGCACTCGTCGCCGACAACATCACCAAGAGCTACACGAGCGGGCGCGTCGAAACGCACGTGTTGCAAGGCATGTCGATCGCGCTCGACGAGCGCGAGCTGACTCTCGTGCTCGGTCCCTCCGGCTCCGGGAAAAGTACACTTCTGGCAATACTGAGCGGCCTGCTCAAGCCCGACCGCGGCAACGTCGCCGCGCTCGGCGAGGATCTGTGGCAGAAATCGCGTGCGGACCTGGAGAAGTTCCGCCTCGAGCACACCGGCTTCGTGTTCCAGGGTTTCAACCTGTTTCCGGCGCTGACCGCGCTCGAGCAGGTGATGCTGCCGCTCAACTACCTCGGCCTGCCGCGCCATGCCGTGCGCAACATGGCGTTGGCCTCGCTCGAAGAAGTTGGCCTCGCCTCGCGCGCGCACCTGCGCCCGATCGAACTGTCCGGTGGCGAGAAACAGCGCATCGCGATCGCGCGCGCGCTGGCGAAGAAGCCGCAATTCCTTTTCGCCGACGAGCCGACCAGCGCGCTCGATTCGGTCAACGGCAAGAACGTCATCGACGCTCTGCATCGCGTCGCGCGTGTGTACGGCGCAACCGTCGTCTGCGTCAGCCACGACACGCGCCTCGCCGCCGACGCCGACCGCATCATCCACATGGCCGACGGGCGTATCCTGTCCGACGTGAAGCAGATCAGCGCGTCGGCCCCGTCCAGATCCACTTCCGCGGAAGCGAACCCATGAGCAAGACCGCCCTCACCCCGCTCGTCCTCGCAACCGGCGCAGCCGTCGCGCTGATGCTCGGCGCCTGCGGCAAGACCACGTCGGGCACGCCGGCAGCGACCGCAACGGCCTCGTCGAAGTTCGTCGCGATCGCGCGCGGCCGCGTCGACGTGCAGGGCGGGCTCGTCCATGTCGCCGCCTCGCGCGACGGCATCGTCGCCGAACTGCCGAAGGCAGCCGGCGACGACGTCAAGGCCGGCGACGCGCTCGTCGTGCTCGACACGAAGCAAGCCCGGATCGCGCTCGACGCGGCGCGCGCCGAACTCAACGCGGCGAGTGCGCAAGGCACGCTGCTCCGCGCCAAGCAACCGGCGCTGAAGCTGCGCGCGGCGCGCGTGCTCGAGGCGGCCGTGGCCGGCGCCGCGACCGGCCAGTCGGCTGACGACGCGAAACAGGCGATGGCGGAATTGAACGCCGAGATCGCCGTTGCCGACGCCAACATCGAGACGGCGAAGCAGAAAGTGCGCCAGGCCGAGTACGAGATCGAGGCGCGCACGCTGCGGGCCCCGGTCGCCGGCCGCATCATTTCGCGCGCGACGCACATCGGCGACGTCGTCTCGCCCTCGTCCGGCGAACTCGTCGAACTGCTGCCCGACGCGCCGCGCATCGTGCGCGCCGAACTCAACGAAGGCTTCGTCAACAAGGTCGGCGTCGGCATGACCGCGGAAATCTCCAGCGAGACCGACCCGGGCAAGCCGCAGACCGCGCGCGTAAACCGCATCGGCGAGGTATTCGGCCCGAGCAAGCTCAACGAAAGCGCGCAGGAAACCACCGATACGCGCGACGTCGAGTGCATCCTCGAACTGCCCGACAACAGCCTCAAGGTCGGCCAGCGCGTGCAGGTGCGTTTTTTGCCGGCGGCGGTGCGATAACGTCCCGCCCGCGCCGCGCCATCGCTCACGTCCCTGCCGGCGGTAGGCAGGCGCAACGCAGATATCGAGCCGCTACTTGGCAGTCAGAGAGGGATTGTCGGCAAAGTTTGGATTCAACAGGGAGCGGAAACTAGAGCGGTTTCGGTTTGGTTGTTGACACATCTCCCCTCGCGGGAGAGGGGGAGCCACGGTCTTCGGCGATGCATCCACCTCCGCCCTTGTCTTCGAAGTCCTTCTTCCCAGCCCCTCTCCCGCGAGGAGAGAGGGGTTGAGGTGGCTCGCTGGTTGTAAGATTTGAATCAAAAATGCTCTAGTTCAGGAGCACGGAGAGCTATCGGAGATGTTGATGCATCTTGCGTTGGCTTTGTGTCGGAACAACGCAGTGTAGTTAGCCAGAATGCCCTTGCCGTCGGCATTGCCATTGATGAGTTGCGTAACCCAGAAGCCCGTGACTGGTTGTCCAATGAGAGCTTTGCTCCCGCTGGTATCTGTCAACAAGCGAAGCGGTGACGTCGGTTGCTGGCCTTGATGAAAGTCCAGTATCGCCCAACCCGTCTGCGGACTCGACGCCGGAAGATTCATCGGAACTAAATTGGACGCAAGAACATTCGAAGGCGTCTTTGGGCCGTATAGCTGATCCATTCCATTCGCGCCTCCTGAGCCAAACGTCACGATTTGACTGTCGTACAGGAGGCGCGGCGACGGACAGCTTCCCACGGCGAGGCAGACTGGCACCGCAATTTTCCCCTCCCTATCCAATTGAACCCACCTCACGTCGGTGTAAGAAACCGCCGTACCACTCTGAGTGACTCCGTACGTATACTCGAACGGCAGTTGCGCACTCTGGCCGACATAATACGGATCGACATAGAACCGTTTTGTGGGATAGGTAATGACCCACTCCGAACGCGCCGCCGTGCCGCCGCCGGTCCAATATTCGTTGGCCAATGACTCGACCATGAAAACAGCGGACACGGCATCGATGCCACGCTTGAAGCCAAGCGATTGGACCTTATTGCCCGTGTAGACCAAAGCCGATAGCGACGTCGCGCTGGCAATGTTTGGCGTCAATGCATCGGGCGCGCTGTGCTGCCCTACGCCACCTTCTGCATAGAACTGCGTAATCGCATCGGCATTGTAGGATTGCACCGTGCCAACCGGAACATTGACGATTGTCCCGCTGCCGAACAGGCCGCCTGTGGCCGGTCCGATATCGGTTTGCGCGTTGCTTCGCCAATAGCCGCCCTCTTGCCAAGCCTGAAGCACTTGTGAGCAATCCGTCGCATCACCGTGGTGCTTCAACGAATCGCTAGTCTGCCAGACATCGTTCGTCACCGTACCCATTTCGATGACTTCGATATGTCCCTCGCGCGTGCGTGAGGAACCTGTCGGACCACCGTCTGCACCCTGCGTCGAGCCCGAGTTGAAGTTGTTGGTAGAAAAAGCCATTGCTGACACGATCGTCGAGGGAAGCTTCGGCACCGTGCAACTGGCATCGTTGGTATACAGCGCCGCACCGTCGCCGGACTCGACCACTGCGCTCACCCATGTATCGTAAGGCTGTAGATACAGGTTGAAGTCGAGCACATCGCGCCCGTTGTAGCCTTCGAGAAACCGGACTTTGACCGCTTTGGTGTCGGTACTGGAATTAATCAATGTCAATAACGTCGAGTTATTGCCGTTAACCGTGTAGTACGGATAGACCAGTACTTGACCCAGGCCATGGGGGTTTATGACCACGGCGTAAATCGGCATTGAAACGACAAGCGCGATACACGCGCTGGCCACAAAAGTCCTTTGCTGAAAATGTCTTGTCATTAGATTTCTCCTGAAACTCCGCCCGTCATAAAATCGAAGGAACAGGTCCCTGATTTAAATAGACATAACCGAGCCAGTCACTTCCGGAATTATCCGTATACCCCAAAGAATACATTGCCGTTTCCAGCGTATCCGGAAAGATTGCATGGTCGTCGCGCGACGGATTGTACTTCCGCATCAATTTGACGGTACCCGTAGGCTGCGAACTGGTCTTAGGATATATATATCCTTCAATGCCATCGACTTTATATCCAAGATCGGTGAAGGCGGTCACACCCGCGGAATCAGCCGTGTAAGTCACGTCGATATGCTGCGGATTCGAATTGCAAATCACCGGGGGACTGATGGTCGCATCGCCGCACTTCCACGACAGACGATACAATGGAACCAATGGGTCGCCGCCATTCTTGGGGTTTAGCGATGTAGTAAAAACCCAAACCTGCGCTTTCGGACTTCCGCTAACACCAGGAAACGATGAATAACCATTAATGCCGACGCCATCGAGTACCGAATAGCTAATAGAACTCGGCATGCCGTTATTTCGTGGTTCCAGTGTCCCTATCGTTGCCGATGCGGCCATCTGCGGAACAGTTGTGTAGAAATAATCCGACCGCCCCGGGCTGTACATCGAAAATAAAGGAGTCAACCTATTAGTCGTTTGCGCAATTGTGTTTGCGACGGCTGTTAGCGCATTCGGAACTCCGTAACTCGATAGTATCTGAGGGCTCGATAACGTGTAAGTATAAGTACCAGAAAATGTGCCACTCGCTTGACGAATCAATGTTTTTATCTGTGAAGCGCTCAGCCTTGGATTAATCGATCTCAAAATCCCGGATAGTGCGGAAACATATGGCGCGGACATGGATGTTCCCGAGCAATTCCCATATCCGTCATTCGCCGCTCCGGAAAAATCAAACCCTGCCGAATCGGCGCAAGGCCGCCTGTCGGTAACGGAAATGTAGTTCGACCCCACTGGCAAGGTCGAGACAATATCCGCAGCGGGTGCCAT
Organism: Rudaea sp.; assembly: GCF_057139185.1. Lineage (NCBI taxonomy): Bacteria > Pseudomonadati > Pseudomonadota > Gammaproteobacteria > Lysobacterales > Rhodanobacteraceae > Rudaea > Rudaea sp. The sequence continues at coordinate 158,739 of NZ_DBNHDN010000026.1, forward strand.
TACCCCGTCACTACCAGGGTAGTTGCTTCCGGAAGAATCAGGCCGGCCATACCAGTCTAATGCGTTTGGCTCAGTCCAAAGCTGCACACTATAGGGATACGAAAAAGGGTTACTTGGCGCAGCTGCGATTTGAACACCGCCTACCGCAAGCACTGCGGACTCGCTCGCAGGGAATGCAGGTTTGTTCCAACGAAAATTGCCAGCGGACGCAACGGCGAGAAGATCTCGGCTTGTGGCTAAGCTTAAGGCGGTACAAAAATTGTCGATGTCGAAATAATTGGAGGCTGGGCAAGCAATATTTTCACTATATTCGACTGTACCAAGGCTCATGTTTACGACTTGAAACCCACGCTCTATCGATTTATTGAGCCCTACAACTATGCTTGCCCAATCCTGATTAATTCGCATTTCTCCGAGGCTGCAGTTTGGACACGCACCTGCCACCCCGATCGAGTTATTCACCGTCGCTGCGATGATTCCGCCGACATGTGTGCCGTGCGCTTCAAATCCCGCTGGTGGTAGCGAAATGGCTGCGGAGAAGTGTGATCTGTAGTTTTTCTGCAGGTCCGCCGGAGCTGTGTCGTTTACGAAGCCGGTATCTATATCTGCAACATAGGAGAACCCTAGGGCCTTATCCCACGCCGCGGGAAAATTCATGGCGTGTAGTCCCCATTGATACTGGGCTGGATGGGTCGCGTTATACTTGGCAAAATAGGAATCGTTGGGTGACCAAGCAAATCGTAGTGTACGATTCATCCCCACGCTGGACGCAAATCTTTTTTGCAGTTCTAATTTTGCTTTTTTGGCGCTGGCAATATCGCCATAACGCAGGATCACATATCTCTGTAGACGTTCAGTCGGATCATCGGCTTTCAATTCGGCGCGACTGACGTTGTCCAGCCGGTCATCATCGATAAGATACCTGGCGTCGACTGGATTGAAGAAAGCCGAAAGCAAGCGCATATCCGCCTTCTCAACGCCTTCGACCAATACGTCCTCAGCGCGTACGGAGCCTGACAAACCAATATTTAACGATGAAAGCCATGCCGGGTTTGCGCTGTCCGGCAAAACGATCAATTCATTGCTGTTTCCGTTCTCATCTGACAGATACTTCCCGACCTCGAATGCCTTGCGAGGTCTGCGCGTAGTCTCTTGCACCTGCTTGCGATAAACGACGAGGTCGGCGTTTTCCATGGGAGGCCTGTCGAACACGCCGCCGACGAAAGGACCTTCCGTAAACTGCGAAGCGACAGTCGTTCCATTGGAATGTTGCGGAAGTGCTCCACTTACGAGAATCGCGACCATTGAAGCAATTCGTGCTTTGCGCACAGAAATAAGACGAGGACTCACCCAGTACAAATTCATAGCTACTCTCTCCGACCAGTTTGGCGCTCTACCCAGCGCGAGTCGAAGGTAACAATTGATTTGTCAAGAATTTGATAACAAAAGATTAATAATTTAATTTGGAAATCTTTAACAACCGAAATCTGCGACCGAGGCCTCGCTTGTTTCGGATTCCTGATTAGCCCCAACACTCAGCGCAGCAACGGCTCGTTGAGGGAGAGAGCTTGGGGTGAGGGGCTTTCGATCATCGTGAAAGGCCAGAGCGAGAAGCGCCCCCATGCCTCTCCCCCACGCCAGCTCTGATGAGGGGGCTTGTGCCGCACTGACGTCCGACGCGAATCAGGTCAACCCTTGCCGGCCGTTCCTACTGCGCCGCGAGCAGCATGCCCGCAAGCGCCATCACGACGACTGCGCCCCCGCCTGCACGAGCTGGGCGAGACGGCGCACCGCGACCGAGATGATCGGATAGTCGGTCACCACCTGCGAGCGCATGTCGGCGAACATCGCGAGCGTGAACTTGAGCGAGGCATCGTCGCGGCCGAGCCATGCGGCGACCAGATCGCTGCCCTTCGCGCCTTTCTTGCCGCCCTCGAGCACCTGCGCGGTCAGCGCGCGATGCTGCGCGTAGAGTTCGTCGCGCAGGCCGCCGCGCGCCTGCGCGTGCCATTGCGATTCGACCGGCAACGCCTCGATCTTCTGCATCAGCCAGTTGAGGTTGAGCGATTCGCCGAGGCCGAAATACACCTCGGCCGCCTCGCCGATCCTGAGCTTGTGGTCGCTGGCGACGTGGATGATGTCGAGGCCCGAGCCCGGCGTGCGCAGGCCGGCGAGTTCGTTGCCGAGCGCGTCGGGGAAGCCGGCCTCCTTCCAGCGGCGCTGCTCGCTCTCGTAGATCGCGCGCTCGCTCGGCGTGACCACGTCGTAGAGCTGCTTGCGCAGTTCCTGCATGCCCTTGTGGTATCGGGCCACGGCGGCGGCGATGTCGAGTCCTTCGTCGGCATGGTTGAGCAACCAGCGCGTGGTGCCGCGCAGGCACTGCCAGATCACGAGCAGCGCGTCGATCTGCGCGTTGCCGTTGACCTTGCCGTCGAGCGCCTCGATCTGCGCCCACATGTTGCGCGCATCGAACACTTCGCGCGCGATGTTGAACGCACGCGCGACCTGCGCCGGCGTCTTGCCGGTGTCCTCGCCCATGCGCAGGACGAAGGTCGCGCCCATGCGGTTGACCATCGAGTTGGTCACCGCGGTGGCGATGATCTCGCGCTTCAGGCGATGGCGCTCCATGTGCTCGGCGTACTTCTCCTGCAGCGGCACCGGGAAATAGCGGCGCAGCTCCTTCGACAGGTACGCATCCTCCGGTACGTCGGATTCGAGCAACTGCTGGAACAGCACGATCTTCGAATACGACAGCAGCACGGCGAGTTCCGGGCGCGTCAGGCCGAGGCCGCGCGCCTTGCGCTCGGCGAACTCGGCGTCGCTCGGCAGGAACTCGATCTGCCTGTCCAGCAAGCCCTGCGATTCCAGCGTGCGGATGAAATGCTGCTTGGAACCGAGACGCGCGACCGACATGCGCTCCATCAGGCTGATCGCCTGGTTCTGGCGGTAGTTGTCGGCGAGGACGAGGCGCTCGACCTCGTCGGTCATCGCCGCGAGCTGCTTGTTGCGCTGGTCCATCGTCAGCTCGCCGCGCTGCACCGCGTCGCCGAGCAGGATCTTGATGTTGACCTCGTGGTCGGAGGTGTCTACGCCGGCCGAGTTGTCGATGAAGTCGGTATTCAACAACACACCATTGAGCGCCGCTTCGATGCGCCCGCGCTGGGTGAAGCCGAGGTTGCCGCCCTCGCCGATCAGCTTGCTGCGCAATTCCTTGCCGTTGATGCGGATCGCGTTGTTGGCGCGGTCGCCGACATCGGCGTTGGTCTCGACTTCGGCCTTGACGTAGGTGCCGATGCCGCCGTTCCAGAGCAGGTCGACCGGCGCCTTGAGGATCGCACGCTTGAGGTCGTTCGGCGACAGCGCCTCGACGCCGTCGTCGATGCCGAGCGCGGCGCGCACTTCGGGCGAGATCGCAATCGACTTCGCGGTCAGCGGATAAATGCCGCCGCCCTTCGAGATCAACTTCGCATCGTAGTCGGCCCACGACGAACGCGGCAGCTTGAACATGCGCTCGCGCTCGGGGAAGGTCCTGGCCGCATCCGGGTTCGGATCGAGGAAGATGTGGCGGTGGTCGAACGCGGCGACGAGGCGGATGTGCTTCGACAGCAGCATGCCGTTGCCGAACACGTCGCCGGACATGTCGCCGATGCCCACGCAGGTGAAGTCCTGCGATTGCGAATCGCGGCCGAGCGCGCGGAAGTGGCGCTTGACCGATTCCCACCCACCCTTCGCGGTGATGCCCATGGCCTTGTGGTCGTAGCCGACCGAGCCGCCCGAGGCGAACGCGTCGCCGAGCCAGAAATCGTGCTCGATCGAAATCGCGTTGGCGATGTCGGAGAACGTCGCCGTACCCTTGTCCGCGGCGACGACGAGATACGGATCGTCGGCGTCGTGGCGCACGCAGTTCTGCGGATTCACCACCTTGCCGTCGACGAGGTTGTCGGTGATATCGAGCATGGCGTTCATGAACAGGCGATAGCAGGCGATGCCTTCGGCGAGCTGCGCATCGCGGTCGCCGCCAAGCGGCGGACGCTTGACGAAGAAACCGCCCTTCGAGCCGACCGGCACGATGACGGTGTTCTTCACCATCTGCGCCTTGACCAGGCCGAGCACCTCGGTGCGGAAATCCTCGCGCCGGTCCGACCAGCGCAGGCCGCCGCGCGCGACCGGCCCGAACCTCAGGTGCACTGCCTCCACGCGCGGTGCATAGACGAAGATCTCGCGGTACGGCCGCGGCTTCGGCAGGTCCGGCACCCTGGACGGATCGAACTTGAACGAGATGTACTCGCGGTGCTTGCCTTCGGGCGTCTGGAAATAGCTCGTGCGCAGCATCGCACCGATCGTGCCGAGGTAGGCGCGCAGGATGCGGTCCTCGTCGAGGCTGGCGACGTTGTCGAGCAGCGACTTGACCGCATCAACGGCGGCCTTGTACTGCTCCTCGCGCGTCTGCGCACAAGCGGCAACGACGGCGTCGACGATCATGCCGCGCTGTTCTTTCATCGTTTCCGGCAGCAGCGTGTCGATTTCCTTCTGCAGGCGCTTCTTCTGCTGCTCGATCTCGGCCTTCGTCCACTTGTCGCGCGCGGGATCGAACTTGGTCTCGAACAGCACGATGAAAAACGCCGCGATCAGCGGATAACGGTTGAGCGTCTCCTCCATGTAGCTCTGCGAGAACGGCACGCCGGCCTGCAGCAGGTACTTGCACACGCCGCGCAGCATCGCGACCTGGCGCCAGTCGAGGTTGGCGCCGAGGATCAGCTTGTTGAAGCCGTCGCTCTCGGTCTGGCCGCGCCAGATGCGCTCGAAGCTCTGCTGGAACGTGTCGCGCACGGTGTCGAGATCGAAGTCGAAACGGCCGGCCGGTTGCACCTCGAAATCCTGGATCACGATCGACGTGTCGCCGACGTGCATCTCGTACGGATGCTCGGACAGCACCTTCATGCCCATGTTCTCGAGCATCGGCAGCACTTCGGTCAGCGTGATCGGCGCGCCGTAGCGGAACAGCTTGAAGCGCAAATTGGTCTCGCCGCGCGAGCGGTAGAGATTCAGGCGGATGTCATCGGCGTTCTTCAGGCTCGCCGCCGCTTCGACGTCGGCTGCGGCGACGGCCGAGGAAACCTCTTCGATGTAGCCCGCCGGCAACGCCCTTCCGTAGCGGTTGGCCAGGCGCGAGCCCTTGTCCTCGCCGTGTTTCTTGACCAGCGTTTCGCGCAGTTCGTCGTGCCAGTTGCGCACGACCTGGCCGATCTTCGCTTCGAGTTCGGCGACGTCGTAGCCAGGCTTGTCGCCCGGCTTCGGCCGGATCACCAGATGCACGCGCGCGAGCGGCGACTCGCCCATCTGCACCGAGGAATCGACGCGCTCGCCGTGGAAGGCGCGCTTGAGCAGCGCCTCGATGCGCTCGCGCACATCGGTGTTGAAGCGCTCGCGCGGCACGAACACGAGGCAGGAGAAGAAGCGGCCGTACTTGTCGCGGCGCACGAACAGGCGCGAACGCGCGCGGCCCTGCAGGTGCATGATGCCGCCCGCGGTATCGAACAGTTCGTTCTCGCTCGATTGGAACAGCTCCTCGCGCGGCAGCGTCTCGAGGACGTTGCGCAGGGTCTTGCCCGAATGCGAGTCGCGCTTGTAGCCCGCGCGGTCCATCACCGCCTCGTACTTCTGCCGCACGAGCGGGATCTCCCACGGCCGGCGCGTGTAGGCGCCCGAGGCATAGAGGCCGAGGAAACGATGCTCGGCGGTCGGCATGCCCTTGTCGTCGAATTCGAGCACGCCGATGTAGTCCATGTAACCGCCGCGGTGCACGGTCGAGCGCGCGTTGGTCTTGGTCAGGATCACCGCGTCGCCCGTGCCCGACTTGCGCAGCTCGTGCGACACCAGCGTCTTAAGCGAGCGCGGCGCGACCTGCTTCTCGCTGCCGCGCAGGATGCCGAGGCCGGTTTTCGGCGAGGCCTCGAGCACTTCGTCGTCGCCCTTCTTGACGACGTGGTATTCGCGGTAGCCGAGGAAGGTGAAATGGTCCGCCGCCGCCCAGCGCAGGAACTCCTGCGCCTCGGCGACGCCGGCCGCGTCCAGCGGCAGCTTCCACTTGCCGACATTGTCGGCCATCTCGAGCATCTTCGCCTTCATCACCGGCCAGTCGGCGACGGCCGCGGCGACGTCGTGCAGCGCGAGCTGCATGGCCTTCTGCAGGCGCTCCATCTCGGCCGGCTCGCTCAGGCGATCGACTTCGAGATACATCACCGACTCGGGCCTGCCCTTGTGCGCGTCGTCGAGCGCGAGGTTGAGCAGGTTGCCGCCCGGATCGCGCGCGATGAAATACACCGGATGGATCAGGCCATGCAGCGCCAAACCGTGTTCGTGCGCGGCGATGCCGACCGAGTCGACGAGGAACGGCATGTCGTTCGTCGCGATCTGCACGGCCGTGTAGTTCGACTCCCAGCCGTCGTTCTCCAGGCTCGGGTTGAACACGCGCACGCTCGGCGTGTTCGCCGCGCGCACGCGGATGAAATCCATCAGCCCGTGCAGCAGCGCCGCCCAGGTCTTCGCATCGCGCACGGCGACGTCGTCGCCGGCGACGCGGCTGAAAAACTGGCTGACGAAAGTGCGCGCCTGCTGGACTTGTGCCGCGGAGGAAAGATGCGGCTGCAGCTCGGTGAGGATGGCGTCGATCGTGGTGTCGGCCGGTGCGAGTTTCGCGTTCATGGCGGATCGGAAGTCCCTGGCGTGAGTGGCTCCGGCCCGATGCCGGATCGAACGCGAATTATAAGCCGCTTTGCTTGCAGGCGATGGAGCCACTTCGGCGTAGCTGCCCATCGCTCCGCCTCAGCAAGCGTTCACGATCCTTCGGAATTCCTCGCCGCGTTGCAACATGGAGGCACAACGAATCCGCGCTTCTTCCAAAAGCAAAGGGCGCCATGCGGCGCCCCTCCTTTCAAATGCACTCGAACCGGCGAAGCCATTTCGAATGCCTGCGTGGCGAGCTGCACGCGTGTGCAGGTGCCTGACTTTCACTGCCGCGTGCGGAAACGGAACGCCGCAGACGGGATGCTGCGATGTTCGCATTCATGCGGACAGGCACATGCCCGTCAATTTCAGTCTCCACAGTCGATCGCGGATTCGAACGCCAGCCGGCTCAGCGGAAACTGGCCGCTGCCGAACTCAGGCAGATCGGACTGGTAATTGAATTGCGCCGCCGCGCAACTCGTCAGATCGATGTCCACCGTGCCCCACGGACTCGCCTTCGCCCCCGTCGGCGCACCGCCCGGCTGCAACACGCCGCCGGTATTGCGTGCCATCTGCGCGTGGATGTGCCGATCCGAGGTCAACGTGCCGACACCGTAGATCCAGGCCTGGTTGCCGTTGTTGTCGAACGTGGTCCAGAACACCATGACATCCTTGTTGTCGTGGATGCGCCGCAACGACACATAGTGGCCGTTGGCGATGCCCGGCACGTAGTAGAGCCCGTTCATGCCGTTCGCCGTCACCAGGCCCACACCGCCGCCGAACTCGTAGGCACCAGCATCGCAGTTCACCGCGTTGCGCGTGACGCCGCGCGCATCGGTGGCCTCGCAGTATTGCGCGACGCCGGCGCGATAGGCCGGGCTGGCGTAGTCGATTTGCACGGTCGGCACGAGACCGCCGTGGTCGGCTGGTGCGGGCAAGCCCATATCCGAAACGACTTTGTCGCCTGTGCTCGCGGAGGGCCCACACCCGGGATCGGTCAGCACATTTCCACCGAACGAAGTCAGCGGCGTTCCGTTGGTCTGGAAACAAATCTGCTTGTTCGAAGAGAGCAGCGAATTGGACAACGTGATTCCATTGCAAATCATCGGGTTCATGCCACACGGGCCCATCGTCAGTGACGAATCGACGAACGTGGAGTTGTAGGCAGTGAAGGTGCCGGTCAGAGACGCTCCGATCCAGGTCGTATTGCGCAGCGTCACATCCGCTGGCGCAAAGCTCCGCAGCGTCGTGCCGAGCGAGTTCCCGAAAACGGTCACGTTCTCCAGATAGAGCGCACCACCATTGCGGAACAGTCCGCTGGGCACGCTACCCATGCAAGTGTCGGTTTCGTCCACAAGCTTCAAATTGCGCACCGTCAGCACTACGCCGGGACCGACGTTGAAAGCCGTCCCCAATCCGCAAATCTGTCGTGCCCGGATCGTTGCTCCATTGCCTTCAACGACCAGTTTGCCCTGCCCGACGCTGATCGAGCAGGCCGTGTCGTTGCTGACGTAGCTTCCGCCGCGGGCGAGTTGAATGGTCGTGGGCCGATTCGCGGCCTGCGCCGCTGCGCTTTGAATTGCAACACAGTCGCCGTCGGCAACCCACACCACACCGGCGGTGGCGGTTTGGCACAGACCAAGAATAAAGCTCAACAGCAAGATGAAGCGCAACATATCGTCACTCCTCCGCAGTTTGGGCGCGGCCCGTTTTTATACGAACACCCCGCATTGCACGTGGCATCCGCTCAGGTTCGGCGCTAAAGAGTAGCGTTGTCAGAGAAAAGTTCAGATTGCATTCAGTTCATCGCAATCCGGTTTCGTTGCGCGCGATCACCATGCGCTGGATCTCGCTCGTGCCCTCGTAGATCTCGGTGATCTTCGCGTCGCGGAAATAGCGCTCCAGCGGCATTTCCTTGGAATAGCCCATGCCGCCGTGCACCTGGATCGCCTGGTGCGTGATCCACATCGCCGATTCGGACGCGGTGAGCTTGGCCACCGCGGCTTCGGTCGAGAACTTGCCGCCGCTCTTTTCCGCCTGCTGTTTGGCCCAGGCCGCGCGCAGCACGAGCCAGTACGACGCATCGAGCTTGCACTTCATGTCGGCGATCTTCTGCTGGATCATCTGGAAGCTGCCGATGGACTGGCCGAAGGCCTTGCGGTCGCGCGCGTAGACCAGCGTCGCCTCGTAGGCCGCACGCGACAGGCCGACCGCTTGCGAGGCAATGCCGATGCGGCCCGCGTCGAGCACGCTCATCGCCACCTTGAAACCCTCACCCTCGACGCCGATCAGGTCTTGCGCGGGCACGCGATAGTCGGTGAACTCGATCTCGCAGGTCGCAGAGGCGCGGATGCCGAGCTTGGGTTCGGTCTTGCCGCGATGGAAGCCCGCGCGCTCGGTGTCGATCATCAGCGCGCTGATGCCCCTGGCGCCTTTCGCCGGGTCGGTCATCGCGAACAGCAGGATGTATTTCGCGACCGGACCCGAGGTGATCCAGCTCTTCTTGCCGTTGACGACGAAGCTGCCGTCGGCCTGCCTGACCGCGCGCAGCTTCATCGCCGTCGCGTCGGAACCGGACTGCGGCTCGGTCAGCGCGAACGCGCCGATCGCCTTGCCCGACGCGATCGGCTCGACGTATTTCAGCTTCTGCTCGTGCGTGCCGAACTTGAGCAGGCCGTTGCAGTACAGCGTGTTGTTCACCGACATGATCGTCGAGGTGGCGCAGTCGGCCGCGGCGATCTCGATCATCGCGAGCACGTAGGAAATCGAATCCATGCCCGCCCCGCCGTACTCGACCGGCACCTCGATGCCCATCAGGCCGAGCGCGCCCATCTCACGGATGTTGTCGAGCGGGAATTCGCCCTTCGCATCGAACTCCGCAGCGACCGGCGCGATGCGCTTCTGCGCGAAGTCGCGCGCGACGGCCTGGATGGAAAGCTGGTCTTCGCTGAAATTGAAATCCATGACGGCTCCAGATGAGTGTTTTTCGAGCAAAAGCGAGGCTGGCCATCTTACCGCGTTGCGTAGTCGGCGAAATCGCAGGCCTTGCCGCGCAGGCGCTGATTGAGCATCCAGCCGAGCAGGCCCGGCGTCGCATAGGCGCGATGCCAGATGACGTGCATTTCCTCCGGATACTCGGTATAGATCGGCCTGCCGCCCATCGCGCGCAGCGCGCGTACGACCGCGCGCGAACCGACCATTTCGCCGTCGTAGCCTTTCTCCACGTCGGTGTCGTTGTCCTTGCCGCCGTGGAACACCCACTGCGGCACAAGCGCGATGGGCGCGAGCCCCGAGGTTTCCGTCATCCCCGACATCGGCACGCCGGCGGCGAAGCACGCGGGCCAGGTCTTGAGCGTGTCCCACACGCCCGTGGCGCCATCGGAAATGCCGGTCAGGATCACGCGCCGCCGGTCGATCGGGAAGCGCTTGAACGCATCGCGCACGACCGCGGCGACGCGCGCCGGCGGCCAGTAGGCGTTGGTCGTTTCCGGCGCGATATAGACGAACGGCACGTTCGTTGAAATCGCCCGGTCGATCAGTTCCATCGAGCCGTTGCCGTAGCCGCCGAGTTGGGATTCGTTGTCGGTGCCATCCTGCCAATCGCCGTGCAGGAAGATCACCAGTGGCAGCAATTCGTTGTTTTCGCGCCCGGGCGTGACGATCGCGCGATACGGCACGCGCATGGAGTCGTCGGTCCAGTATTTACCGAGCGCGGCATTGTCGATGGCGTGTGCGGGCATGGCGGCGAACCAAGTGCAGAGGCCGAGGATCAGCGAGCGGTGAGCGGTGAGCGGTGAGCGGAAAAAGCCGGGAAACCATCGACGATGCGCAACGCCCGCTCTTCCCCGCTCACCGCTCACGGCTGCCCGCTCACTGCTCGAAGCCACCGCTTTCCGCTCATCATCCACATTGACTCCGCGCCGCATCGCCCATATTCTACGCATATATCTTTCAATCAAGATAAAAGGATAAATGGACCTCGCCTCGACCTCGGCCCTGCTGCGCCTGCTTTCCGACCCGACCCGGGTACGGCTGCTCGCGCTGCTCGAACGCGAGGAGCTGACCGTGGCCGAGCTGTCCGACGTGCTGCGCCTCGCCCAGCCGCGCGTGTCGACGCACCTGGCCAAGCTCAAGGAGGCCGACCTCGTGCGCGACCGCCGCGCCGGCGTGTCCGCCTATTATCGCTACAACTCCGAGCTGGATGCGAAGTCGTCGTCCTTCCTGCATGCGCTGCGCGAGACGATCGACGACGCCCTGCTCAAGAACGACGCGCAGCGCCTGCCCACCGTGCTCGCCGAACGCGCGCGCGCCGAAGGCTGGGCGGACACCGTCGCCGGCGACATGGAGCGCCACTATTCGCCGGGCCGTACCTGGGAAGCGCTGGCGCGCGCGCTGGCCGGGCTGATCGACTCGGGCGACGTGCTCGACATCGCCTCGGGCGACGGCGCGCTGGCCGAACTGCTCGCGCCGCACGCGCGCAGCATCGTCTGCATCGACTCGAGCGAGCGCGTGGTCCATGCCGCGCGCGCGCGGCTGAAGACGTTCGACAACGTCGAAGTCCAAGCAGGCGACATGCATGCGCTGAATCTCGACTCGAAGCGGTTCGACCTTGTGCTGTCGATGCACGCCCTTACCTACAGCGACGCGCCGGCGCAGGCGGTCGTCGAGGCCGCGCGCGTGCTCAAGCCCGGCGGACGCCTGCTCGTGACCACGCTGGCCCGGCACGCGCACCGCACCGCGGTCGCGCCGTTCGACCACCGCAACCTCGGCTTCAAGGATGCCGAGCTGCGCGAGTTCGCGCGCAAGGCCGGCCTCGAGGTGCTGAGCTGCACGCGCCTGACGCGCGAACGCCGGCCGCCGCACTTCGAAGTGTTGTCCTTGCTGGCACAAAAGCCATGACCGATACGGCAATGTTTTGTCTGGAGCAATGAAATGAACACCGCCCTGCCCTGGCTCAATCCGGTCCGCACGCAAGCGCTACTCGACGCGCTGGCCAAACGCATCCTGGTCATCGACGGCGCGATGGGTACGATGCTGCAGTCGTACAAGCTCGAGGAAGACGGCTACCGCGGATCGCGCTTCTCCGAAGGCCGCGACGCGCATCATCAGCATGAACACCACGGCCCCGGCTGCGACCTCAAGGGCAACAACGACCTGCTCTCGCTGACCCAGCCCGAGATCATCAAGGCCGTGCACACCGCGTATCTGGACGCCGGCGCCGACCTGATCGAGACGAACACGTTCAACTCGACCACGATCAGCCAGGCCGACTACCACCTGGAACACCTCGCCTGCGAACTCAATCGCGAAGGCGCGCGGCTCGCGCGCGAGTGCTGCGATGTGGTCGAGCAGAAAACTCCCGGGCAACCGCGCTTCGTCATCGGCGTGCTTGGGCCGACCAGCCGCACGGCGTCGATTTCGCCCGACGTCAACAATCCGGGCTTCCGCAATGTGAGTTTCGAGGAACTCGATGCGGCCTATCGCGAAGCCACGCGCGGCCTGCTCGACGGCGGTGCCGACGTGGTCATGGTCGAGACGATTTTCGACACGCTCAACGCCAAGGCCGCGCTGTACGCGATCGGCAAGGAATTCGAGCGCCGCGGCGCGCGCGTGCCGATCCTGATCTCGGGCACGATCACCGACCTGTCCGGCCGCACGCTTTCCGGCCAGACCGCCGAGGCGTTCTACTACTCGCTGCGCCACGCGCAGCCGCTGGCCATCGGCCTCAACTGCGCGCTCGGCGCGAGCGAGCTGCGCCAGTACGTCGAAGCGTTGGCCAACGTCGCCGAGTGCCATGTGTCCACGCATCCGAACGCCGGCTTGCCCAACGCGTTCGCCGAATACGACGAGACGCCCGAGCAGATGGCCGCGGTGGTCGGCGAATTCGCGACCAGCGGCCTGGTCAACCTCGTCGGCGGCTGCTGCGGCACGAGCCCCGCGCACATCCGTGCGATTGCGCAGGCGGTGCGCGGCGTCGCGCCGCGGGTTTTGCCCGCGATTGAGTCGGTAGCCGCGTAGAAATCGTCATTCCGGCAGTCCCTGCCGGAATGACAAGCAAGAGCAAAGCACAACAATGACCCAACCTCGATACACCCGTCTCTCCGGCCTCGAACCCTTCGTCATCACGCCGGACCTGCTGTTCGTCAACGTCGGCGAGCGCACCAACGTCACCGGCTCGGCCGCGTTCAAGAAATTGATCAAGGAAGACCGCTACGCCGAGGCAGTCGAAGTCGCACGCCAGCAGGTCGAGAACGGCGCGCAGATCATCGACGTCAACATGGACGAGGGCCTGATCGATTCCGAAAAGGCGATGGAGAGATTCCTCAACCTGATCGCGGCCGAGCCCGACATCGCGCGCGTGCCGGTGATGGTCGACTCGTCGAAATGGACGGTGATCGAATCGGGGCTGCGCTGCCTGCAGGGCAAGGGCGTGGTCAATTCGATCTCGCTCAAGGAAGGCGAGGAAATCTTCCTCGAACACGCGCGCAAGGTGCTCGCCTATGGCGCCGCCGTGGTCGTCATGGCCTTCGACGAAACCGGCCAGGCCGACACCAGGGCGCGCAAGGTCGAGATCTGCGCGCGCGCGTACAGGATTCTTGTCGAACAGGTCGGCTTCCCGCCCGAAGACATCATTTTCGACCCGAACATCTTCGCCATCGCCACCGGCATCGAGGAACACAACAACTACGCGGTCGACTTCATCGAGGCCACGCGCGAGATCAAGGCGACGCTGCCGCACTGCCACGTCTCCGGCGGCGTGTCGAACGTGTCGTTCTCGTTCCGCGGCAACGAGACCGTGCGCGGCGCGATCCACAGCGTGTTCCTCTACCACGCGATCGCGGCAGGCATGGACATGGGCATCGTCAACGCCGGCGCGCTGCCGATCTACGACGATCTCGATCCGGAGCTGCGCGAACGGGTCGAAGACGTCGTGCTCAATCGGCGCGAGGATGCGACCGAGCGCCTGCTGGAAATCGCCGAGAAGTACAAGAAGGGCACGGGCGAGCAAGGCGCCGGCAACAAGGAAAAACTGGCCTGGCGCGAGAAGGACGTGCGCGAGCGCCTGTCGCACGCGCTGGTTCACGGCATCGACGAATTCGTCGAAGGCGACACCGAGGAAGCGCGCCTGCAATCGACGCGCCCGCTCGACGTGATCGAAGGCCCGCTGATGGACGGCATGAACGTGGTCGGCGATCTGTTCGGCGCGGGCAAGATGTTCCTGCCGCAGGTGGTGAAATCCGCGCGCGTGATGAAGAAGGCCGTGGCCTACCTGCTGCCCTTCATCGAGGCCGAGAAAGCGCGCACGGGCGATGCGGGCAAGTCGAACGGCAAGATCGTCATGGCCACGGTCAAGGGCGACGTGCACGACATCGGCAAGAACATCGTCGGCGTCGTGCTCCGCTGCAACAACTTCGAGGTGATCGATCTCGGCGTGATGGTGCCGGCGCAGAAGATCCTCGACGTGGCCCGCGCCGAAAACGCCGACATGATCGGCCTGTCGGGCCTGATCACGCCCTCGCTCGAGGAGATGAGCCACGTCGCCAAGGAAATGCAGCGCCAGGACTTCCACGTGCCATTGTTGATCGGCGGCGCGACGACCTCGCGCGCGCACACGGCGCTGAAGATCGAACCGCACTACAAGTCGCCGACCGTGTGGGTCAAAGACGCCTCGCGTGCGGTCGGCGTGGCGCAGTCGCTGATCTCGAGGGATCTCGTCGGCGATTTCATGGCGAAGATTCGCGCCGAATACGCCGACATCCGCGAGCGCCACAAGGACCGCGGCCCGGCCAAGCGTCTGGTTTCGCTCGACCACGCGCGCGGCCAGGCGTTCGACGGCGGCTGGGACAACTACACGCCGCCCACGCCGAACAAGCCCGGCATCACCGTGTTCGCCGATTATCCACTCGCCGAATTGGTCGAACGCATCGACTGGTCGCCGTTCTTCAATACCTGGGAACTCGCCGGGCACTACCCGCAGATTTTCGACGACGCCGTCGTCGGCAAGCATGCGCGCGAACTGTTCGATGACGCGCAAAAAATGCTGAAGCAGATCGTCGCCGAAAAATGGCTCACGGCCAGCGCGGTGATCGGCTTCTGGCCGGCGACACGCATCGGCGACGATGTCGAGATTTTGCAGGACGCGGGGTCCGGGTCCCGGCTTCATTTCCTGCGCCAGCAGGCGGACAAGCCGCCCGGCCGGCCCGATTTCTGTCTCGCCGATTTCATTGCGCCGGAGCAGTCCGGCAAGCAGGACTGGATCGGCGGCTTCGCCGTCACCGCCGGCACCGGCATCGAGGACAAACTCGCCGAGTTCGCCAGAACCTTCGACGACTATTCCTCGATCCTGCTCAAGGCGCTCGCCGACCGCCTCGCCGAGGCGTTCGCCGAGCGCCTGCACGAGCGCGTGCGCAAGGAGTTCTGGGGCTACGCGGCCGCCGAGACGCTGGGCAACGACGAGTTGATCGCCGAGAAGTACCGCGGCATCCGCCCCGCCCCCGGCTACCCGGCCTGTCCCGACCACACCGAGAAAGGTACGCTGTTCGCCCTGCTCGAAGCGACCAGATCCGCCGGCATCGAACTCACCGAAAGCTTCGCGATGTACCCGACCGCCGCCGTGTCCGGCTGGTATTTCAGTCACCCCGGCAGCCAGTACTTCGTGCTCGGTCGCGTGACCCGGGAGCAGGTCGAGGACTATGCCCGGCGCAAGGGCTGGACGCTCGCCGAAGCCGAACGCTGGCTCGCGCCGAACCTCGACTACGACCCCGAGTAGTCGCTGCCGTCTTTTCCGCATCCGATTTTTCGCGTACGCGGAAAAGTGTAAGCTCCGCGCATCGATCACGACTTGGGGAGAAGTCATGAATACGATCCATCGTCGCTTTGTCGCGGCACTCGGCTCGTGCGCTTTGTTCGCGTGCGCATCCACTTCGCAACAGAAGTCCGACGCGCACACGGAACACGCGGGAATGGCCGCGCCCGCCCCGGCACTCGTGCAATGGGCCCGGGGCGCGCAGCCTCTGGACGGACTCGGCGCCTACTCGCGCAAGGTTACGACGAACTCGCCCGAGGCGCAGGCGTATTTCGACCAGGGCCTGAACCTGATCTACGGCTTCAACCACGACGAGGCCGCGCGCGCGTTCGCCCGCGCCATCGAACTCGATCCGGCCTGCGCGATCTGTTACTGGGGCGCGGCCGAAGCGCTGGGTCCGAACTACAACATGCCGGCGATGGAACAGCGCTGGCAGGCGCTCTGGAACGCCGTCGAGTCCGCGCAGAAGCAGGCCGCGCACGCGACGCCCGTCGAGCAGGCTTTGATCGGCGCGCTGGGCAAGCGCTACGCGAGCGCGATTCCGGTACCGCCCGAAAAAATGCAGCCTTTCAACGACGCCTACGCGAGCGCGATGCGCGAGGCCGCCGAACAGTATCCGGCCGATGACGACGTGCAGGTGTTCTTCGCCGAGGCGCTGATGACGGCGAATCCGTGGAAATTGTGGAGTAACGAGGGCAAGGCCGCTCCGGGCACCGACGAGATCGTCGCGACGCTGGAAGGCGTGCTCGCGCGCAACCCGACCCACCCCGGCGCAAACCACTACTACATCCACGCCGTCGAGGCCTCGCCGCATCCCGAGAAAGGCCTGGCCGCCGCCGACCGGCTCGCCGCGCTCATGCCGGGCGCGGGCCACATCGTGCACATGCCGTCGCACATCTACCAGCGCGTCGGACGCTACGCCGACGCCAGCACGGCGAACATCGACGGCGCGAAGGCCGATGCCGCCTACGTCGACAAGGCGAGGCCGCCGGGATGGATGTACTACAGCGGCATGTATTTCACCCACAACTACCAGTTCCTCGGCTACTCGGAGGCGATGCGCGGCCGCTCGACCGCGGCGCTGCAGGCCATGCGCGAGATGACCTCGCGGCTCACCGACGAATCGCTGCACATGGGTGCCGGCCTTGACTGGTACGCGGCCGAGCCATTTTTCGTGATGGAACGCTTCGGCCGCTGGCAGGACATCCTCGCCGTACCCGCGCCCGATCCGAAACTGCTCGGCCTGTCGGCCGCGTATCGTTACGCGCGCAGCGTGGCGTTCGCAGCGACGGACCGGGTCGATGCCGCGATCGCGGAGAAGAACGAACTCGACGCCATCGCCGCGGCTACGCCCGCCGACGCGCCGGCCGGGCTCAACAAGGCCGGCGACCTGATCGCCGTCGCGGCCGCGGTTGCAACGGCACGCATCGCCGCCGCGCAAGGCCGCCGCGGCGAAGCCATCGCCGCGCTGCGCGAGGCGGTCGCAAAAGAGGATCGGCTCGACTACGACGAGCCCGCGGACTGGTTCGTCCCGGTGCGCCACCTGCTCGGGGCGGAACTGCTGCGCGACCACAACGCAAAGGAAGCCGAACAGGTTTATCGCGACGATTTACGACGCCATCCGGAAAACGGCTGGGCGCTGTACGGCCTCGCCCGGTCGCTCGAGGCACAGCGCAAGACAAAGGACGCCGCCGCGATCGGGCAGCGTTTCAAGCAGGCATGGAAAGATGCCGACATCGCCCTGACCGCGTCGGCCTTCTGAGTTTTCGTGAAAATTCCGGTCGCGGACGGCTGCGTTTCAATTTCGCGTTCCAGCGGGAAGGCAAGAGTCAAGAACCGCGCGGCTCCTCGTGCTCGCCCGTGCTCAGGTCGCGATGGCGCAGGTGCGCATACACGTTGTAGAACGACACGAACATCGGGAACGCCGTCTGGATGATGCCGACCGAATCATTCTTGCCCCAGATGAAGTAGGCGAGCGTCAGCACGCTGCCGGTCACCGAGAGATACCAGAACATCATCGGCACGGTGACGCGCTTCAGTTTCTTGGTCGCGTAGAACTGCACGAACCAACGTGCGGTGAACAGCGCCGTGCCGAGAAAGCCGACCAGCTTCCAGCCGGTTACGGCTACCTTGAACAGGTGGAAGAAATTCAGGTGGAACAGAATCTGGTCCATGAGGCGGGCCGGATGAAATGAAGGGGCGCGGAGTTTAGCAAGCGCTTCGGCACATAGCCTGAAAACTTTGCCCCGGGGCCTCACCCGGCTTGCCAGCCTGCGCTCGCATCACCCCCGAGTCGCGATCCCGACCCCGCGCCACACGCGCGCATTCGCATGCGTGAGCCGTTTCCGCCGGAATTGCGCTTTCCTGATCGAGGCCGCCGCATTGCGCCGGATCTTCCGCATGGCGCATCCGGCCCGCCGCGCCTGAAAGCACCTACGGATCGATGAAGTACGGACGACTGGACATGCTGCGATTCCCCGGCGTTTTCACCGCCCTCATCTTGATGGCCGCGCGGCCGGCCGTAGCGTTGACGCCGCCACGGCCGGGCGCGGAAGTGCTGGTCGAAGCCGCCTTCCGCCTGGGCATCCCGCGCGACTACGCCAGTGCGCGCGGCCTTGCCGACGTGCGCGAACCGCAACGGCTCGTCGGCATCGGCGGTCGCGACGCCCTGGGCTATGAGCAACGACTGACACCGGCAGCCGCGCGCGCGTGGGCGCGCATGCGCGCCGCGGCGGCAGGCGACGGCATCGATCTGCGTGCCGTGTCCACGTTCCGCAGCGTCGAAGCGCAGCTGGCGATCGTGCGTGGCAAACTCGCGCACGGGCAGACGATGGCCGAGGTTCTGCGGGTCAGCGCGGCGCCCGGCTACAGCGAGCACCACAGCGGACGCGCGGTCGACATCACGACGCCGGGCTACGCTCCGGTCGAGGAAGAATTCGAGCGCTCGCCCGCGTTCGCCTGGCTCTTGCGGAACGCGAAGTTCCACCACTTCAGGCTGAGCTATCCACGTGGCAATGCGCACGCCATGGCCTACGAGCCCTGGCATTGGTGCTGGCAGGACGATGCCCCCGAATCGATGCCGTACGCGCCGGAAACCATAGCCACGATCGCAGCGGAAGTACGGACGGACGCCAGCGACGCGCAACGACAAGGCCGCACCGATGGCATAATGCGCAATCTGTCCCGGCCGCAATACCGCATGGAAACCGGCGATTCCGCTGCTGCTGCTTCCTCCGCCGTCGTCATCGATTTCGAGACGCTGGCCGCGCATCGAACTTACCTGCTCAAGGTCGCGCGTCTGGAACTGCGCGACGAGCACCTGGCCGAGGACGCGGTTTCCGACGTGTTGACCCAAGCCTACGAGCGCCGCGCGAGCTTCGCCGGACGCTCGTCGCTGCGCACCTGGCTCACCGCGATCCTCAAGAACCACATCATCGATCTCGTGCGCAAGCAATGGCGCGAGGAACCGTTGCCGGAAGCCGGCGAAAACGCCGAGCACGAGTTCGATCGCCTGTTCGACGCGAGTGGCCACTACGCCAGGCAGCCTATGGATGCCGGCAATCCAGCCGAACTGGCACAGCAGGATGCCTTCCTCGTCGCCGTGCAACGCTGCGTCGACAAGCTGCCCAGGCGCACCGGCCAGCTGTTCGTGCTGCGCGAAGTGCTCGGCAGCGACACCGACGAGCTGTGTAAGGATTTGCAGATCACGCCGTCCAACGTGTGGGTGCAACTGTACCGGGCGCGCATGATGCTGCGTACTTGTCTTGAAAACGTGGGTTTCGGCCGTGCGCAGACTGGCTAGGCATCCGATGTTCCGCATCACCTGCCTACAGGCCTCGCGCCTCCTCTCGCAGCAGATGGAACACTCGTTGCCGTGGCGCATGCGCCTGCGCTTGCGCCTGCATCTGTTCGCCTGCGATGCGTGCATGCGGGTCGCGCGCCAGTTCGAGGCGATGCGGTTGGCGTTGCAATCCTGGCGCGAACGCGACTGATCCGGCACTTTTTTTCGCGGCGCACAAGGGCTGTTCGTGCCGAAGGTTGTATTCTTGGCACGCAGACCCCAGATCGGACGAAATACGAGAACCATCAGGAGGGCATATGCTGCAATTCAATCCGGGCCAGCTGTATTTCCTCGGTCGCGAAGCCAGCGACCGCCTGCAACAGGCCGCGAAGCTCGGCCTCGAAGGCAGCGACCAGGCCTTCGATCTCACGATCCGCACTGTGCAATTCCACGTCGACGCGATGACGCGTTTGATGACCCAGACCTCCCACGTCAAGGACATAGCCAGCTTGCGTCAGTTGTGGTCGGAGTTGTTCGACTTGATGCGCGAATCCGTTGCCACCAGCAACGCCTCGCAGAAGCAGACGATCGAGATGGCGCTCAAGGCAACCGAATTGTTCTACACGAACATCTTCGAGCAAAGCTCGGCGACCAAGAGCGGTGCGAAACCCAAAGCCGGCGCCGCGGCCGCGCCGTCGCCCGCTTCGCCCCGCGCTGCGCGAAGCGGAAAAAGGTAGCGCTGCCCTCGCCGCGACGCGATATCGCGGCCTGGCGAGCCGGACCGGCGGAAGTCATGGGCGAGCACTTCAAGGTCGGCGACCATGTCGCCTGGAATTCCGAAGCCGGTCGCGTCAGCGGCCGGATCGTCAAGGTGCACACGCAGGACGTGAACTACAAGGGCCATATCCACCATGCCGGCCCGGACAAACCCCAGTACGAGATCAAGAGTGACCGCACGGATCACGTCGCCATGCACAAGGGGCCAGCGCTGACCAAACTCGATCGCTGACTAAAGCTCAAGCGATCGGACGAGGGCGCGGAGTTCCGGCACCAGTTCCTGCTCGAACCAGGGATTGCGCACGCACCACGGTCGGTTGCGCGGAGAAGGATGCGGCAGCGGCAGATGGCCTGACGGAAAATAGTTTTTCCATGCCTTGACCGTATCGCCAAGCGTCGTCTTGCGACGATCCGCCAAATAGTGGACCTGCGCGTACCTGCCCACGAGCAAGGTCAACGCGATCCCGGGCATCCGCGCATTCAGTTTCTCGTGCCAGCGCGGCGCGCATTGCGGCCGCGGCGGCAGGTCGCCGGAGCGGCCACGCCCCGGATAGCAGAATCCCATCGGCATGATGGCTACCTTGCTCGCGTCGTAGAATTGCGCCGGCGTCAGGCCGAGCCAGTCACGCAGCGTGTCCCCCGATGCATCGTCCCAGGGAATGCCGGTTTCGTGCACCTTCCTTCCAGGCGCCTGGCCCACGATCAGCAGCCGGGCGGACGCATGCGCCTGCAGTACCGGCCGCGGTCCGCAAGGCAGGCTCGCCGCGCAATGCGTACACGCGCGGATGTCCTTGAGCAACTTCGAAAGCGGCGTTTGCATCTCTCACAATGGCAAGGAAAGCGACGGGTCCGCAGGCGGCGGGTAGCTGATGCGGACACCTTCGACTCGCGCGAACGAGGTGAGTTCGTGATGGCGATAGTTGCTTTCCGACAATATCTCGATCACCGCGATGCCGCGCACGACCAGCGCATCGGCCACGAGCGAGCGATGGCAGCGCCAGGGCACGGCCTCGGCGCACATGATCACGACACGGCGCTCGCGGCTCAGGCGAACGAGTTCGTCGAGCGCGGCGCCGAATTCCGGCGTCTGCATGTAGTCGGCGTAGCCATGGAAACCGGCGTTGCGCCAGGCACCATTCGGTGAATCCTTGCGCGGCCGGCGCAGGCCGCCCAACGCGCGCATATGCACATAATCGATTTGCTCCGCCGCGAGACTCGCGGCCAACGCGTCGCCGTTGAATTGGGGGTTGCGGCGCGATCCCGGCACCGTGCGTATGTCCACCAGCCGTTCGATGGCGTAGACCCGCAGCAGCGCGATGAAACGCGCGATCGGCAATGTCGAATGCCCGACCGTGAACACCGTGCCGACTGCCCAGCGCGCCTGCCGCGGTGGTGGAAGCTTGTCATTCATCGACGTGGCGGTCCGACGCTGCGGTTGCACGACATCGGTTTGCGCAACCATTCGATGCGGCGCCGGGCAACGTCGTCATCGGCGCAAAACGACCGACAACCTCGCGCTCGCGTGACGGCTCCATCACCGTTGCCGGCGCATCCTCAGGTGCGCGCCGCCAACCATTCGTGGATCGCCGTCGGTACCTCGCGCTGCGCGCGGCCGGAAACGTAGATGCCGATGTGTCCGCCCTTGAACGCGAGCTCGGTGTAATCGTCCGAGCCGATGCGCCCACGCAGCGCGCGCGAGGCGTCGGGCGGCACGAGGTGATCCTGCTCGGCGAAGATGTTGAGCACGGGTACATCGAGATTCTTCAGATCCACCGACTTGTCACCGATCTTCAGGCCGCCGTTGACCAACTTGTTGCCCTGGTAGAAATCCTTGATGAACTGGCGGAACGCGGCGCCAGCCTGGTCGGGGCTGTCGAAAATCCATTTTTCCATGCGCAGGAAATTTTCCAGCTCGGCCTTGTCGTCGAGAATGTCGACGAGGCCGATGTACTTCTGCTGGTTCAGGCGCACCGGTTTGAGCATCAGATAGCAGTAGTTCATCAGGTCGGCCGGCACGTTGCCGAGCGTATCGACGAACAGGTCGACGTCGAGATGCTGCACCCAGTTCGAGAGCATGTTGTCGCGGGTCTGAAAATCGACCGGCGTCACCATCGTGATCAGGTTCTGGACCTTCTCGGGATAGATCGAAGCGAAGCACAGACTGAACGCGCCGCCCTGGCAGATGCCGAGCAGGTTGATCCTGGCGAGCTTGTGGCGCTTCGCCACCACGTCGACACAGCGGCGGATGTAGCCGTTGATGTAGTCGTCGAGAGTCAGGTGTTTGTCCGAGGCGTCGGGATAGCCCCAGTCGATGAGATAGACGTCCTCGCCGCGTGCAAGCAGATTCTTGACCAGGGATCGATCATCCTGCAGGTCGACCATGTACGGCCGGTTGACCAGCGCGTAGCTGATCAGGATCGGCACCTTCGCGGTCGGTTTGTGCGGCCCCTTGAAGCGGTACAGAACGAGCTTGTCCTCGCGGTAGATTTCTTCCTTGTCGGTCGCGCCGTAGTGCACGTCGTCAAGGGTGCGCAGCACCTGCATGCCGGCCGCGATTTTCTGCTGAAACCTCGAAGCTTCCTCGTACGCCTTCTGCGGCGCGATGCGGATGGGGTTCATGGAGTCGTACCTCGCAACGATTCGTCATGCCAGCGAAAGCTGGCATCCAGCTTTTCATCGGCGTCAAAGATCAAGGCTGGATTCCAGCTATCGCCGGAACGACCAGCCAGGTTACTTCTGCTTGCTCCGTTTCTCGTTTTCCTTGCCGCCCTTGCTCGGCTTCGCCACGCGCGCCGCGGCGGCGCGCAACTTCGGCTTGCGCTTGACGCGTCGCTGCATCGCCGCAACCGCATCGGCGAACGAGCTCGCCGTCGGTTTGCCCGCCGTTTCATCGGCCGGACGCGGGCGCACCACCGCTGCGGGTGCGCGCGACTTCACCGCCGCGGCACGACGCCGGACCGGCTTCGCCGCGGGCCGCGGTTTCACTGCGGACGGCGCGGGTTTCGCTGCCGTGATCGCAGCCTCGACCGGTTTCGCCGCGGCAGCGGAATGCTTCGAGTTTGCCTGTGCCAACGACTTCCTCAACGCGGCAACTTCGCTGCGCAGGGCGTCGACTTCGACCTCGATGCCGCCATCGGCACGCACACCACCGTCGCGCACTTCGCGGCGCAGGTCGTGGACACGCTTGCCGAGGCTGTCGAGTTCGCCGCGTGTAGGCATGCCAAGCTCGCGACCGACGCGCTCGACCTCGGCCTGGATCTGCTTGCGCACGCGCATCTGTGCATTGGCAAGTTCGCCGTAGGCCTTGCTGAATTCTTCCGACAGCGCGACCTCGGCATAGGCGTCCTCCATCGCGTCGACCCAGAGGTCGTACAGCGCCTTGAGCGAGTCGATCGCGCGTCCCGGCTCGCCGCGTTCGGCGAGCTTGTGCTCGAACAATTCGTTGCCGCGTTGGGCCGCCTTGAGCATCAGACGGTTGTACTCGCGCAGCGCCTGCTGGTATTCGACCAAGGCAAGCGCGGTGCGCTGATAGTGCTCCTGGTGTTCGCGCGCGAGACCGAACGCCGGCATCTGCAGCCACGACAGGCCCTGCTTGCGCATCTGCTCGATGTATGGCGCGAACGCGGAAGGCAGTTCGGCGAACCCCTGGGCGCCCTTGCCGGCCACCTCGCGCAAGGCCTTCGCGAACGGATTCGCCGCCGGATCGAAGCCGGGAATGCCCGACGTCCCGGTGCCGGCGAAGCCACTGCGTGCCGCGTCGATCCACACCTGCGCGGGATGCGCCACGCCGTCGCCCGGCACCGAGCTTGCGAACAGCGATTGCATCATCGCAACATAGGCCTTCGCACTTTCGGTCAGACGTTCGGCCGTTTCGCTCTGCTTGCCCGCGTCGGCGAACAGACGCGACCATTGCTCCAGGCCCTCGTGCCATGGCGATTGTGGCGCCGGCGCCGCACCAGCGAAAGGATTGAACGGGGCGAACCCGGCAAAGCCGGCCGTCGGCGGCACGGCGAACGGATTCGCAACGCCCGCGGCGAACGGATTGGCGCCGGAGAACGGATTCGCCCCGGCGAACGGCGCCGCACCCGGCGGCAGCGCAAACGGCGCCTTCTGCGCGAGATCGGACCAGGCGTTGAAATACTGGCGCTGCAACGCATCCCAGTCCTTCAGCCAATCATTCATGCTCTTGTTTTCGCTCATGCCTGTGTCTCCAGATTCGTTTTCGATGCTAGCACGCGTTTGCCGCGATCGCACTACGCGAACGAGGTGCGACAAGGCTGCTTCTCGGCCAACAAAAAACGCGCCGAGGCGCGTTTTTTGTTGTCGCTGGAACGAGGGGCGAATTACGCCACACCGGCTTCTTCATTCACCGCCTTCATCGACAGGCGGATGCGGCCCTGCTTGTCGACTTCGAGCACCTTGACCTTGACGATGTCGCCCTCCTTGAGCTTGTCGGAAACCTTCTCGACGCGCTCGTTGGAAATCTGCGAGACGTGGACGAGGCCGTCCTTGCCCGGCAGGATGGTGACGAACGCGCCGAAGTCCATGAGCTTGGCGACCTTGCCCTCGTAGATGCGGCCCGGCTCGACGTCGGAGACGATCTGCTCGATGCGCGCCTTGGCCGCGTCGGCCGCTTCGCGGTTGACCGAAGCGATGACGATCGTGCCGTCGTCGCTGATGTCGATCGTGGCGCCAGTCTCTTCGGTGATGCCGCGGATCACGCTGCCGCCCTTGCCGATGACTTCGCGGATCTTGTCGGGGTGGATCTTCATCGTCATCAGGCGCGGCGCGAATTCGCTCATCTCGGTGCGCGAGGTCGTGATCACCTTGCCCATTTCGCCGAGGATGTGCAGACGCCCTTGCTTGGCCTGCGCGAGCGCGACCTTCATGATCTCCTCGGTGATACCGTCGATCTTGATGTCCATCTGCAGCGCACTGATGCCGTCGGCGGAACCGGCGACCTTGAAATCCATGTCGCCGAGGTGATCCTCGTCGCCGAGGATGTCCGACAGCACGACAAAGTTGTCGCCCTCCTTGACCAGGCCCATCGCGATACCCGCGACCGGCGACCTGAGCGGCACGCCCGCGTCCATCATCGCAAGCGAGGAGCCGCAGACCGAGGCCATCGACGAGGAGCCGTTCGACTCGGTGATCTCCGAGACCACGCGCACCACGTACGGGAAGGCCTCCATCGTCGGCTTGACCGCCTGCACGCCGCGCTTGGCAAGGCGGCCGTGGCCGATCTCGCGGCGCTTCGGCGCGCCGAAGCGGCCGGCTTCACCGACCGAGAACGGCGGGAAGTTGTAGTGGAACAGGAACGGATCCTTCGACTCCCCTTCCGGCGCGTCGATGATCTGCGCGTCGCGCGCGGTGCCGAGCGTGACGACGACCAGCGCTTGCGTCTCGCCGCGCGTGAACAGCGCCGAGCCGTGGGTGCGCGGCAGTACGCCGACGCGCACCGTGATCGGACGGATGTCGTCGAGCTTGCGCCCGTCGATGCGCACCTTGCTCGCGAGCACGGAGTCGCGCAGCGTGCGGTATTCGAGTTCACCGAATTCCTTGGCGAGTTCGGCCTTGTCCCACTTCTCCGCCTCGATGCGGCCGGCGAGGCCGGTCAACACGTCCTGCTTGATCGCGGCGATCGCGTCGCGGCGCTGCAGCTTGTCGCGAATCTGGAACGCCTTGCCGAGCTGATTGCCGACCGCTTCCTTGAGCGCGCCGATCGCGGCGTCGTTCTTCGCCGGGGCGGTCCATGCCGACGGCTTGGTGCCGGCCTCGACCGTCAGCTCATTGATCGCGTTGATCACGACCTGCATCGCCTTGTGGCCGAATACGACCGCGCCGAGCATGACGTCTTCGCTGAGCAGCTTGGCTTCGGATTCGACCATCAGCACGGCGTTCGAGGTGCCGGCGACGACGAGGTCGAGATCGGAGGTTTTCAGTTCCGTCGCGGTGGGGTTGAGCAGATACTGGCCGTTCGCGTAGCCGACGCGCGCGGCGCCGATCGGACCCTTGAACGGGATGCCGGCCAGCGACAGCGCGGCGGAAGCGCCGATCATCGCCGGAATGTCGCCGTCGATTTCCGGGTTGAGCGAAACAACCTGAGCGATGACCTGCACTTCGTTCTTGTACTCTTCCGGGAACAACGGACGCACCGGACGATCGATGAGGCGGCTGGTCAGCGTCTCCTTCTCGGTCGGGCGGCCTTCACGCTTGAAGAAACCGCCCGGAATGCGGCCGGCGGAGTAGAACTTCTCGACATAGTCGACGGTGAGCGGGAAGAAATCCTGCCCCTCCTTCGCCTTTGCCGCGGCGACCGCGGTGACCAGCACTACGGTACCGCCCATCGACACCATCACCGCACCGGACGCCTGGCGGGCGATTTCGCCCGTCTCGAGCGTGACCGTCTGATTTCCGTACTGGAACGACTTGGTTACTTTTGCCACGTTGGATTCCTTGAATCGTTTGCGAGGTCGCAAGACCCCTTTTGCTCGTCAATGCGCCGCGTCCTGCGGCTCGCCCCGGAGCCATTCGCTGCGCGAATGTTCGCTTCGGCATCCTGCCTTCACAATCCCGCGCGAGCGGGAGGGAATGCTGTACTGGTTTTCGAGCCCTGAAAATGGATCATCCCGGCATGCGCCGGGATGACGGGTGATGTTGCTTAGCGGCGCAGACCAAGACGCTCGATCAGCGTCTTGTAGCGCTCCGCATCGGACTTCTTGAGGTAAGCCAGAAGACTGCGGCGCTGATTGACCATCTTGAGCAGGCCGCGACGCGAATGGTGGTCCTTGTCGTGGTCGGCGAAATGCTTGGAGAGGTGCTCGATGCGCGCGGAAAGCAGCGCGACCTGCACTTCGGGAGAGCCGGTATCGTTCGGCGCACGGCGGTATTCTGCAATGACCTTGCTGGTCTGTTCGACGGAGAGAGACATGATGTTTGCCTTTGATGAAGCGTCCGGCGCGGATCAGCTGACGTCTTGTGGGTCAGCGCGGCCCGCGTTAGTGGATCGGTTTCGATGGATGAAAAAAATGCTTCGCTACAACGGAACGAAGCCACTCATTGTAACCGTTTTTTGCGCCGACGTGGGGTGGCGCGCCGCCGAAAACTTCGTGCAGGGCAGCGAACCGGACGGCGGCACGGATCCCGACGAATAGATCTATTGGAAATTATTTAATAATCAACCAATTACAAAACAATCCTCACTCGATGACCTGCCCAGTAGCCGCGGCGTTGAAGCCACGCAGCACGCGCGCTCCACCGTCGATGCCGATTTCGACCAGGGCCACCAGATTTCCCTGTCCATCGAGCGCCCGGCACAGCGGCGCAGCCTCCATGCCAGTGCGCTCCAGTCGCTTGCCCTGACGCAACGCGATCGCCTGCGGCGGGGACAGGCTCAACGCCGGCAAGGCCGCCAGGCCTTGTCCGAGCGGCAGCAGCAGTTCATCGAGGCCGGCCGGTCCCCGCTCGCCGTGGATGTGTTCGAGTTGTGCCAGAGTCCGCATCGCCGGCTGCCTGAATGGTTCCACCCATTCGCGACGCAACGCGGTCAGGTGCGCACCGCAGCCAAGCTTTGCGCCGAGATCGCGCACGAGGCTGCGCACGTAGGTGCCGGAGCCGCATTCGACGTGCAGTTCGAGCACATCGCCTGCGCACGCGAGCAGATCAAATGCGAAGACCTCGACCTCGCGCGCGGGAACATCGACCTCCTCACCGCGGCGCGCGCGCTTGTACAACGGCACGCCGCCCTGCTTGATCGCGGAATACGCCGGAGGAATCTGCACGATGCGCCCGCGCAGCGTCGCCAGCACGGATCGAATCGTGGTTTCATCGAAGGCCGGGACCGGGCGAACGTCGACGACCTCGCCTTCCGCATCGTCGGTCGTCGTGGTTGCGCCCAACCGACATCGCGCCATATACGCCTTGCGCGCACCGAGCAGGTAGCCCGCAATCTTGGTCGCTTCGCCGAAGCAGATCGGCAAAAGGCCCGTCGCCAGCGGATCAAGGCTGCCGGTATGGCCCGCCTTCTGTGCGCGGAACAGGTGACGCACCTTTTGCAGTGCCTGGTTTGAACTCAACCCCGGCGGTTTGTCGAACAACAGAATGCCGGAAACATCGCGAAACTCCCGCTTCACGGCTTCTCGCGCAGCAAAGCTTCGATACGTTCGCCGCGATCGAGCGAATCGTCGTAGCGAAAGCGCAGTTCAGGCACGCGGCGGATGTTCATCGTGCGCGACAGCTCACGACGGAATTCCTTGGCGAGTTCGTTGAGTGCTTTCACGCCGTCCTTCGCCGTGTCGGGCAGCAGGGCGGTAACGAAGATCGTCGCGACGTCGAAATCCCTGGTGACCTCCACGTCGGACACGCTCATCGACGGCAGCGCGTTGTCGCGCACGGCCTGGTGCACCATCGTGCCGAGCAGGCGGCGAAGTTCGGCGGAAAGGCGGTCGGCACGGTTGAAGGAACGGGTGGCCATGCTCAATGCTTCCGGTCCGCGCCGGCACCGCCAAGTTCACGATCAAAGAAATGCGCCACAACGGCATACATCGCCTTCGATTCCGGCAGCTCCGGATCGGAGAAGAACGAATGCCACATGCCTTCCCAGACATGCAGTTCGGTTTTCACGCCGGCCTCGGTCAGCAGCTCGTTGCTGCGCAGCGTCGCGCTCATCGTGAAATCGCGCGAGCCGGAAACGAGCAGGGTCGGCGGAAATTTCGCGAGCACGCTCGAGGACACGCCCGGCAACACCAGCGGACTCGCCGGATCGGCGCCTTTGAAATACGGCAGCCTCGTCAGCGGAAAGAACCGCACGGGCACCGTTTCGCCCATCAGAAGATGCGCCGTATACGCCGAATCGCCGTTGAAATCGACCACGCCGGCGCAGAAGATGCCGATCGCACCCGGCACGGGCAGGTTTCTGGTCTGCAGCCATGCGGTCGCTTCCGCGGTCAGTGCGCCGCCGGCCGAACAGCCGTAGATGCCGATGTCCTGGGCCCGATGCGTCTTCAACAATTCCCGGTATACCTTTTCCACGTCCTCGCTCGCAGCCGGGAACGCGTGCTCGGGACCCTGGCGGTAGTCAACCGTGACGACCTTGATCTTGCCGACGCTCGCAATCGGGATCGCCTCGACCATGCCGCCCGAGCCCGCGCCCCAGAGAAAGGCGTCGCCGTGCAGGTTGATCAGCACGCGTTGCGCATTGCGCGGTGCGACGCCGCCTTTTGGCGTCACCACTTCCGCGGCGACCCCGCCGAATTTCCGCGCTGCGATCTCGACCGGGTAGAGCTTCTTCATGCGCTCGGCGCGATCACTGTTGATCTTGTCGTAAAAGGTGCGGCTGGCCTGGATGTCCTGACCCAGCGGCGGCGCGGCCTTTCCTTCCTTGAATATCTCGCCGAAACGCGCGAGCGCTTCCTTCGATGCGAAAACCGAGAACGGAAAGCGCGCGGCAGGCGCGGAGACTGTGCCGGTGGCGTCGATTTGGGGGAGAGATTCCTGTGCCTGCACGGAAGCGGCAAGCGTGATGCCGAACAGCAGCGGTAGTTTGAGTCGCCGAAAAATCATGATTGCCCCGCGACGTTGCCCTGACGCGGCGGATTTCCAACGCCGTCATTCCCGCGAAGGCGGGAATGACGGGCAAGGAGCTTCCGCCCTTCCGAACCCCGATCCTTACAGCGTCCTTGCCACTTCGATGCGCTCGAAGCATTCGATCTGGTCGCCCGGCTTGACGTCGTTGTACTGTTTGACGCCAATGCCGCACTCCATGCCGTTGCGCACTTCCTCGACGCTCTCCTTGAAGCGGCGCAGCGATTCGAGCTCGCCCTGGAAGATCACGGTATTGTCGCGCAACACGCGGATCGGCTTGTTGCGCTTGACCGTGCCCTCGATGACCATGCAACCGGCGATCGCGCCGAACTTGGACGAGCGGAACACATCGCGCACCTGCGCCACGCCGATGATCTCCTCGCGGATCTCGTTGCCGAGCAAGCCGGAAGCCACCTGCTTCACCTGGTCGATCACGTCGTAGATGATCGAGAAATAGCGCAGATCCAGACCGTTCGCCTCGATGATCTTGCGCGCGGAGGCATCGGCACGCACGTTGAAGCCGATGATCACGGCCTTCGATGCGGCGGCCAGCGTAGCATCGGATTCGGTGATGCCGCCGACGCCCGAGCCGATCACGTGCACCTTGATCTTGTCATTGCCGATCTTGGTCAACGCGTCGCGCAGCGCTTCGGCCGAGCCTTGCACGTCGGCCTTGACCACGAGGTTCAGCGTCTGCTGGCCCTCGCCCTGGCCCATCTGCGCCATGATGTCTTCCATGCGATTGCCGGCCTGCTTGAGCAGGCGCGCGTCGCGGCGCTTGTGCTGGCGCTCGAGCGCGACGTCCTTGGCCAGACGTTCGTCCTGGACGACGATGAAGTCGTCGCCCGCATCGGGAACGCCGGAGAGGCCGAGCAACTGCACCGGAATCGACGGGCCGGCCGAATCGACCTGCTGGCCGCCTTCGTTGAACAGCGCGCGCACACGGCCGTACTCGACGCCGCAAACGATGAAATCGCCCTTCTTCAGCGTACCCTGCTGGACGAGCACGGTCGCGACCGGGCCACGGCCCTTGTCGAGACTGGATTCGACGACGACACCGGAGCCCAGGCCGTCCTTCACCGCGGTCAGTTCCATGACCTCGGCCTGCAGCAGGATCGCTTCGAGCAGGTTGTCGACGCCGTCGCCGGTCTTGGCCGACACCGGCACGATCTGCACGTCGCCACCCCACTCTTCCGGCACGACCTCGTGCTGCACGAGACCCTGCTTGACCTGATCCGGATTCGCTTCCGGCTTGTCCATCTTGTTCATCGCGACAATCAGCGGCACCTTCGCGGCGCGTGCATGATTGATCGCCTCGATCGTCTGCGGCATCACGCCATCGTCGGCGGCGACGACGAGAACGACAATGTCGGTCAGCTTCGCACCGCGCGCGCGCATCGCGCTGAACGCGGCATGGCCCGGCGTGTCGAGGAACGAGATCACGCCGCGATCGGTCTTCACGTGGTATGCACCGATGTGCTGGGTGATGCCGCCGGCTTCGCCGGAGGCGACCTTGGTGCGACGGATGTAATCGAGCAACGAAGTCTTGCCGTGATCGACGTGGCCCATGATCGTGACCACGGGCGGACGCGGCTCTCTGTCGCCGACGATCTCCACTCTGGCAAGCGTGGTCTCGGCGTCGTGCTCCTCGAGGCGCGTGGCCTTGTGGCCGAGTTCCTCGACGACGAGCACCGCGGTGTCGTGATCGATCGGCTGGTTGATCGTCGCCATCACGCCCATCTTGAACAGCGCCTTCACTACGTCTGCGCCCTTGACCGCCATCTTCTGGGCAAGGTCGGAGACGAGGATCGATTCGCCGATCGGGATGTCGCGCGTCACCGGCGCGGTCGGACGTGAAAAACCATGCGGGCCGCCCGACGGCGAGCGCACCTGCTCGACCTGGCGGCGCGGCTTGCGCTTGATCGCGCCGCGACGCGCGTGCCCCTCGTCGGAGAGGTGCAGTTCGGCACCGAAATAGCGCGGCGCGCCGTCTCCCTCGCTGGGCATGCGATGCGAACCATGCTTCTTGTGCCGATTGGCGGCATGCGCGGCCCCCTCAGCCTCGCCATTGGCGCGCGCGGGACGCGGACGCGGAGCCTCGGCCGGCTTGCGCGCCGGCGCCGCGGTTTCGGATTTTGCCGCGCGTTCGGGCTGTTTCTCCACCGTCGCCGCGGCGTTGCCGGCCTGTTCTGCGGCCAGCTTGGCCTGCGCTTCGCGCGCCTCGGCTTCGGCGCGCGCGCGCGCTTCCTCGGCGGCGCGCAGCTTGGCCTCTTCCTCGAGGCGGCGGCGCTCCTGGTCCTGGCGCGTGATTTCCTCGGTCTCGCGCTTGAGCTGCGATTCGGCGAGCTTTTTCAGCGCATCTTCGCGCTCCGCGTCGGGCTTCTGTTCGTCGGGAATCTCGCTGCGCTTGACGTAGGTGCGCTTCTGTCGCACTTCGACATTGACCGTCTTGCCTCGCGTCGCGCCCTGATTGACCGTCAGTTCGCTGACCGTGCGGCGCTTGAGCGTGACCTGGCGCGGCGCGCTGTCCTCGCTGCCGCCGGAGCTCTCGCCTTTGCCGTGTGTGCGGCGCAGGAAGCCGAGCAGCTTGACCTTTTCGGTGCTCGAGACGACCTGGTCGGGACTCGAAAATTTCATGCCGGCGCCGTCAAGCTGGGTGAGCAGCTTGTCCACGCTCATGCCGAGTACACCGGCGAGTTGTTTGATCGTTACGTCCGACATGATTCCTGCTTCTCCTCGCAGCGATGCGCAGTCGTGACTCGCGCACCGCCTTCTGTTTCTGCGTCGCCATCCACGCTTCCGCGCGACGACGACTCGCGTGTTTTCAAGTGTTCATACGCACACCTGATTCGTTCTCTGCCCGGCGCCGGCTACGCCGCCTCAGCCTGTCTTGCCGCCATGATCAGCGCCGACGCGCGCTTTTCGTCGACACCGTCGATGGCGAACTCGACCAGCTCGTCGGTCGCCAGATCGGCCAGATCCTGGCGCGTGACGACCTTGTGCTGGGCGAGCGTGAATGCGGTCGCCTCGTCCATGCCCGTCACCGCGAGAAGATCGTCCGCCGGTTTGTGCTCGTCGATGTCTTCCTCGACCGCGAGCGCGTCGGTGAGCAGCGCATCGCGCGCACGCGCGCGCAACTCCTCGACGATGTCCTCGTCGAAGCCTTCGATGCCGAGCAGTTCCGCGGTCGGCACGTAGGCGATTTCCTCGACCGTGCTGAAACCTTCCTGGACGAGGATCGCGGCGATTTCCGCATCGACCTCGAGCTTTTGCTGGAACAGCTCGCGTGCCGCGGTCTGTTCGGCCTCGGACTTGGCCGCGACCTGGTCCTGGGTCATCACATTGAGCTGCCAGCCCGAAAGCTTGGAGGCGAGGCGCACGTTCTGGCCGCCGCGGCCGATCGCCTGCGAGAGCTTGTCCTCGGCGACGGCAATGTCCATCGAGTGCTTGTCCTCGTCGACGATGATCGACTGCACCTCGGCCGGCGCCATCGCGTTGATCACGAACTGCGCGTGGTTTTCGTTCCACAGGACGATGTCGATACGCTCGCCGTTGAGTTCGTTCGACACCGCCTGCACGCGCGATCCACGCATGCCGATGCAGGCGCCGATCGGGTCGGTGCGATGATCGTGCGCGAGCACTGCGATCTTGGCGCGGTCGCCCGCGTCGCGTGCCGCGGCCTTGATCTCGACCAGCCCCTGGCCGACTTCGGGCACTTCGAGCTTGAACAGCTCGATCATGAATTCCGGCGCGGTGCGCGAGACGAACAACTGCGGGCCGCGCTGCTCGGCGCGCACCTCGTAAAGATAGCCGCGCACGCGGTCGCCCGCGCGCACCGCTTCGCGCGGAATCGCCTTGTCGCGCGCGATGTAGGCTTCGGCATTGCCGCCGAGGTCGAGATAGATGCTGCCGCGTTCGACGCGCTTGACCACGCCGGTGACGAGTTCGCCGACACGATCCTTGAACGCCGCGACCACGAGCGCACGCTCGGCTTCGCGCACATGCTGCACGATGACCTGCTTGGCGGCCTGCGCGGAGATGCGGCCAAAGTCGGGATTGTCGATCTTTTCCTCGATGAAATCGCCGACCTGTGCGTCCGGTTTGACGTCGATTGCGTCCATCAGGCGCAACTGGCGATCGGGCGACTCCATGACCACGTCGTCCGCGACGACCTCCCAGCGGCGGAACGTCTCGTACTCGCCGCTGTGGCGATCGATCGCCACGCGCGCGGCGACGTCTTCGTCCGGATAACGCTTCTTCGCAGCGGAGGCGAGTGCCGCCTCGAGCGCATGGAAGATCACGTCTCGTTCAACGCCTTTTTCGTTCGCGACCGCATCGGCCACCAACAACATTTCTTTACTCATCGTCACACCTTTGTTCGAGAAGGCCCCATCGTCGGGACTTCGACTTGCGCACGTACCACCACAATCCGGGCTGCGACCGCCCCTTGACTCAAGGGGGGGTGAAGACCGCCGCGGGCCGAATTCTGCAGTTCTACCTATTTCCTGGTTTTACCTTTTTCCACTTTGCCGCCTTTTCCCGGCTTCATCGGCTCGTCGAATCGCGGCACGAGTTTGGCTTTCTGCACGTTGCCGTGCGGGATGTCCACCGCGGCACCATCCTGCTCGACCTTGATCGTCTCGCCCTCGACCGCGAGGATCGGTCCCAGGAAGCGGCGCCGGCCGTTGAACGGCAGGCTCAGCTCGATTTTCACCTGCTCGCCGACGAAACGCGCAAACTGCGTCGGCGTATACAGCGGGCGATCGAGTCCGGGCGAGGACACTTCGAGCGTATAGCGCCCCGTGATCGGATCATTCACGTCGAACAACGCCGACACCTGACGGCTGACCAGCTCGCAGTCGTCGACGGTGACCGGTCTGTCGGCGGCATCGATGTACACGCGCACCAGCGAATTGCCATGCGAAGGGCTGTACTCGACGCCGAGGCATTCCAGCCCCATGTCGGCGATCGCGGGCGCCAGCAGATTGGTCAGTTCCTCGTTTCTCATGGTTTTTGCGCTCGTCCGTGATCGCGAGAATCAAACAGCGGGCTCCTGCCTGCACTTCTCGAAAAAATCGCGACCCGACGAAATGTCTTCGAATACCTGATTTCAGAAACAAAAAATGGGCCGAAGGCCCATTCCATAGTCCGCCGTTTTGATCCAGAAACCGGCGATCCGCATCCTGCGAAGCGAATGCCCGGACAAGCCGGGCATTCAGAATTTGGTAGCGGGGGCAGGATCAGGACACTATCTTGCAAGTACCCAAATCCCATTGCCGCCACCAGCAAGTAGGAAATTCTAGGGCAAGCACGGATTCTCCGCAACCCGCGCAATCTCAAAACCTTGGCGGATGCTCGCTGGCAGATATCAATAGCTAGGTATATAATTATAAATACCTAGATATAGAGACTATCTAAATGGAAGCCGCCAGCCAGAAAAAGAAAGCCCTTGCCGCCGTGAAGCGGCTCGGCGTGGCGCGTCCTCGCGATCTCGTGCGGCTCGGCCTACGCCGGGAATATGCACAGCGGCTGGCGAATCGAGGGGAACTGCTGAGGGTTGCACGGGGACTGTATGCCGTTCCTGACGCCAAAATTTCGTCACACAGGACTCTCGCCGAGGTTGCCAAGGTTGTTCCCTGCGGAACCATTTGCCTGCTTACGGCGCTTCGCTATCACGGCCTGACGACGCAGTCGCCGCCGGAAGTGTGGATCGCCCTCAATGTGCATGCCTGGAAGCCGCGCAACACGCCGTTCCCGGTGCGAACGGTCTACTTCTCCGGCACGGCACTCAATCAAGGCGTGGAGATGCACAAGATCGACGGCGTTCCGGTACGCATCTACTCCGCCGCCAAGACAGTCGCCGATTGCTTCAAGTACCGCAACAAGATCGGCGTAGAAGTCGCCGTCGAGGCGCTGCGAGACTATCTCAAGCAACACCGGCGCGGCAGCGACGAGCTGTGGCATTTCGCCAAAATCTGCCGCGTGAGCAACGTCATGCGCCCCTATCTGGAAGCCGTCGAATGACGACAAAGGAACTCAAGGATCGCGCCGCATCGGTGCGAGCGCGGCTGCTCAATCTGGCACGAGAAAAGGAAGAAGACTTCCAGATCACGCTGCGCAACTATCTGTTCGAACGTTTTCTCTATCGGCTCAGCCGTTCGGAACTGCACGATCGCTTCGTGCTCAAGGGCGCCATGTTGCTGCGGCTATGGGCCGATCAACCGTATCGAGCCACAACCGATCTCGATCTTCTGTCACGCGGAAACAATGCACCGGATGCCGTCGCCAAGGATATTGCCATCGTATGCGCCACCGCAGTGGAGGACGATGCCGTCTTCTTCGACGCGACCACGATCGGCGTCGAAGCGATTCGCGCCGAGGAAGAATATGCCGGCGTGCGCGCGATGTTCGATGCGCGGCTAGGCACGATTCACGAACGGCTGCAGATCGACATTGGCTTTGGCGACGCACTATGGCCGCAAGCCGAGGAAATGGCGTATCCAGTCGCCCTGGGCGATCCGGCGCCTCATCTCAAAGCGTATCGACCAGAGACGGTCATTGCCGAGAAGCTGGAAGCGATGGTCTCGCTCGGAATCCGAAACAGCCGGATCAAGGACTTCTTCGACATCGACTATCTTGCCCGCACGAATAATTTTGATCGCCCGACGTTGATTGAAGCCGTGCGCCGCACGTTCGAGCGACGCGGCACGCCGATCCCGAAGGAAATCCCCATCGGACTGACGCCGGAATTCTGGCGACAACCCGGCCGCGAAGCGCAGGTAAGAGCATTTGCGCGCAGAGCAAGGCTTGCCGTCACTCCGGAGAGTGCTGCACAACTCGGCATGCGCGTCGCGGATTTCGCCTCCCCATTACTCAAAGCGGCGGCGCACAGTTAGCAGTTGAAGGCCAGAATCGAAAACAAATACATCGGGCTGCGTGTTGCTAGTTTGGCCGTCCGAATGCAAACGCAGTTTGGCAAAATGCGTCATGCCTTTCCTCTCTTGAACGCTCGGTCGCGCGCCATGAACGCTTCCAGCATGTGCGGAATCAACGTCGCCGCATCGACAGCCTCGCCGTAAGTTTGTGCATGCAGCATTGCATAACGATCAAGTTCCACTTTCAAACTCGCCGGGCACGAAAACGTCAGCCTGATGTTCTCGATCTTCGGCATTGGCCCCAACCGCAGCTTGCGCGTCGTGTTCATTGCGATATCCCTCGGTTGAAGAACATGGGTTGATAGGGCCGAAGCACCAAGTCGCGATTGACGATGATGCGCACCGGCAAGCCCGGCCGTTCGGTCAGTGTCGGCTGGATGTTGAGATTGCGCCGTGTCATTTCTTGTCCGACCTGATTCGCACTGTCCTGCAGACTATCGCGTCCTGCAACGACGACCTGATTGCCGTTCCGGTTCTGCGGTGCCGCCAACTCGGCACCGACACCCAGCAACGTCGTCAGTGCCGCGCCAGCGAAGACACGATCCCAATGCCAATCGACGCCATCCTCCAACCCAGCGTAGCCGGCCGGGTCGGCGCCGGCCAGGTTGTCCAGCACAAGCGATGACGTGTCCGGCAAGATAATGCGGTTCCAAACGACCTGCACCCTACTCTGCCCGTAACTGACCTGGCTGTTGTATTTGCCGAAAATGCGTGAGCCCTGCGGGATCAGCAAAAACTTTCCAGTCGCCGTGTCATAGATCGGCTCCGTCACGGTGGCGATCACGTCGCCCGGCAAATCGGATTGGATGCCTGTCACCAGCGCGCCCGCGATCACCGTTCCAGCCATGACCTGATACGGCGAAGTCGGCATCTGCAAATTTCCGGAATTGCGAGTTTCCGCAGCCCCGGCTTTCTGGAATGCCTCTTTCTGATCTTGGCGATTCTGCGCAGCGGTCGCATCGGCAGGATGCGCTGCCGTGGAAGCAGGCACCGCCGCGAGCGGATCGAAGCCAACCAAGCTGGACGCCGGAGCGGCAGCGACTGCCTGCGCAGGTGCGGCGTTGTTCCGCGGATTGCTCGAACGGAAGAACACCGACGAACCCGCCGCGGCTTCCGCTTCCTTGCGCAACGCATCGCGCTCGGCAGCGGCCGGGTCTTGGCCCGGCGGTGTATAGGCAGGCGTCACCGGCTGCTGCGAATGCACGATCGCCGGGCCGAGATCGCCCGGTAACGGTGGCCCGAGTTCCGGCACTTTCGCCGGCAGCTTGGAGTAGTCGGCAGGAAGCTGATTGAGCCCTTCGGAACGCGAGACGCGATCGACGTTGTACAGCTCGGTCGGCTCGTTTCCCGCGCGCCGCTTCGAGGGTTGCAACGACCAAAGTGTGGCACCCAACACCGCGATGCCGAGACCGCCGATCAGCAGCGCCAGTATGCGACGGTTCAATCGCATCACCGAACGCGGCTGTGCTCGCAAAGCCACCGTCTCCGGTGCGACCTTCGCTGCGGTATCAGCGATGGGGATATCGCTCATGGTCAGTTCCCCTTCGACACGCCGTCCGTGCGCTCGATGCGCACCACGTCGCCCTTGTCGCCGCCGAGGCGCAGTTCAGCCGCGCCGAACAGTCGATCCACGATGTAGTACGGCGCACGGAATCGATAGTTCACCAGTTGTCCGTCGCCCTGTGCACCGATCACGAACAGCGGCGGCAACTCACCTTGCGCGATGCCCGCCGGGAACTGGATATAAATCTTCTCGCCATCGTCGAAGGCACGCAGCGGCTTCCACGGCGCATTGCTGCCGTTGACCGAATAGCGGAAGCGAATCTTCTCCAGCGACAGGCCAGTATCGACCGGCGCCGTCGCTTGCGCCGCCAGGGCTTGGCGCTGCAAGGCCAGCATCTTGTCCTTCGGATAGTCCCACGACACCGAGGCCATCCACGCTTTCTCGGTCGACGTCAGTTCGATCAGA